>CAZOPG010000064.1:0-8207 GCA_964581585.1 uncultured Planctomycetaceae bacterium
GGATTCTTTGGATTTTTATTGCAGCTGTAATGCTTTTACTGACTCTATTAGCCAATTAGACCAGTGCTGAAAGCCTTGACCGGTTTTGGCCGATACTTGGAATATCTCAATACCAGGGTTCAACTTTTTAGCTTGTGCAACAACTTTGTCGATGTCAAAATCAACCATTGTGAGCAGGTCTATCTTATTGATTAACATAGCCTTCGATTTTGCAAAAATGCCGGGATATTTTGCAGGCTTGTCATCACCTTCAGGAACAGAAAGGACAACAATTTTTGCGTTTTCACCAAGCTCAAAAGCAGTGGGGCAGACAAGGTTGCCTACGTTTTCAATAAAGATAAGATCAAGATCATTGATGGGCAGTTTGTCCAGAGCGCCTGTTATCTGTGATGCGGAAAGATGGCATGATCCCTGTGTTTCAATCTGTATGGCAGGGGCGTTTGTTTCGCGTATCCTCTGAGCGTCAAGCTCGGTGCAAATATCTCCTTCAATCACACCCATGGCAATCCGTCCCTTTAACTCGGTTATAGTCCTGGTCAGAATCGAAGTTTTACCAGAGCCAGGCGAGGAGATCATATTTAGACAAAGTTTCTTGTTTTCAGTTAAAAACTTACTGTTTTGCTGTGCATATTCTTCGTTGGCACTGAGTATCTTTTTGCCGACTTCAATTTTCTTACTCATACTATCACTCCGTATCAAATTCTATTTCCTGCAGCATTATAGGTTCGTCAGGTACTAATTCAAAATTGTCAGAGGCACAATGAGAACAAAGAGGTTTTGAAATTTCGATATCAAATTCTTGGTCACATTTTTTACATTTCCCCCGCAATGGTTTATGCTCTATATTAAGCTCTACCGATTCACATATCGTATCTTTGCATATCGCATCAAAAGCAAATTTCAGCACCTCGTCATTAACCGCGTTCAACAATCCGCACGTTATCTTAGCTGAAATAGGTTTTGCATTTTGCTGTTTAGCTTCCTTTTTGATAGCGTCGTAAATACCTTGTGCGATAGCTGTCTCATGCATCAGCAAATCCTCGGCAATTCTCTGCCGTATGGCATTGATACAATTCTTCTGCCGCCTATTTTGGTATTCATCTCAACAACTGCAATGTCGCCTGACTGTTCGACCTGACCAATAATGGCAGCCTTTTCGCCAAGCGGAGTTTTCTTGCACATTTCAAGGCATTGCTCTGCATTTTCAGGATCGACTACGATCACGACCTTGCCCTCATTGGCTATCGAAAGAACATCAAAGCCAAGCATCTCTGCGGCAGCCCGGACCTTGGGATCGACGGGTATGGCCTGTTCATTTATGGTTACCGACAATTGCCTCTCTCTGGCGATTTCATTTAGAGTAGCAGCCAGTCCTCCACGTGTAGGGTCACGCATGAATCTGATCCCGGCAATGTTTTCCAACAACTCAACTGTTAAAGGCGAAAGGCACGCACAATCACTGGCCAGATCCGATTGAAATTTCATCCCCTCACGCTGCGACATTATGGTCATACCATGATCACCAATTGTGCCGTTAATAATTATCTTATCTCCGGGCTTGATGTTGCCGATACCGAGATTTACGCCGGTCACCTTGCATCCGAGGCCTGCTGTGTTTATAAAAATTTTATCAGCTGATCCCTGTTCCACGGTTTTTGTGTCGCCTGTAACAATTTTCACATTGCTCTGTTCGGCGGTTTTGCCGATGCTTTCAAGTATCCTGTCGAGCACTTCAAATTCAAGCCCTGTTTCAATTATAAGTGACAGCGATAGCGCCTCCGGTATTGCTCCGGCCACAGCCAGATCGTTGACAGTCCCACAGACAGCTAATTTCCCGATATCACCGCCATTGAAAAACAAAGGTTTAACTACGTAACTGTCGGTCGTGAAGCAAATCGAGTTTGAATTGAGTTCCAACGAAGCTGAATCGGTCAGTTCTGCGGGGCCATTAATTATTTTTGGCAAAATATTATTTCGAATTAGCGAATCAGATAATTGTCCGCCGCCTCCGTGGGCAAGTAAGATTTTGTCAGGTTGAGAATTTTTCATTAACTTTTTCCCTTATCAGCACCGTATTTGTACCATGCCGAGCAAGCACCTTCACTGCTCACCATGCAGGGTCCTATTGGATGTTCGGGTGTACAATTATTTCCAAAAAGCCCGCACGTCGGCGGATCGATCAGGCCGCAAAGAACTTCGCCGCACCGGCAGCCGGTAGAATCTTCCGCCGGTATCTCTTTGATGCCAAACCGAACCATTGCGTCGAATTTACTATACTTATCTTTGAGCCTTAAAGTGCTCTGCTGAATTTTACCTATCCCTCGCCAGTAACCATCCGCCGGGGCAAAGCATTCTTGAACTATTTTTTGCGCTATCGCATTACCCTGGCGAGTTACAACAGCTTTATAAACCGATTTAAGCTCCGGCTGATTGTCCGCGACCTGCTGAGCAATTATTGCCAGGGCCTCAAGTATCTGCTGCGGCTCAAAACCTGCCACAACACAGGGTCGTTTGAAATCAGCGACTATTTCCTCAAAGATTCCGAAACCAGCTATCGCGCTCACATGGCCGGGACACAAAAACGCGTCGATCTTATCATTTTTATCAGCCAACAGCACCCGCATCGCCGGAATGACAAGCTTATGATTACTGAAGATAGTGAAGTTTTCAATATTCTCCTGGGCAGCCTGAGTTACAACCACCGCACTTGCCGGCGTTGTAGTCTCAAAGCCTATCGCGATGAATATAACCTGTTTGTCCGGATTTTCCTTAGCAATTTCAAGAGCGTCTTGGGCGCTTAAGACAATTTTTATATTATTATTTGTCGCCTTTGTCTCAAGCGATCCGCCCTTGCCCGGCACACGAACCATGTCGCCGTATGTCGCAATGAGAGTGTCTTTACTATCGGCCAGTTCAAGTACGGTATCGATATACCCCTGGTCAGTAACACAGACCGGACAGCCCGGCCCGGTAAGCATCTTAAAACCACTCGGTAATAACGAGCGAATGCCATGCCTGAAAATAGCAACGGTATGTGTGCCACAGACCTCCATTACATTAATCTGTCTGCCGACCTTTTCGCAGGCATCTTTGATTGTTTTTTGGTCGTCGAGGACTTTGTCAAGCATAATTATCAGCCTCGGTCACCCTGAAATCCGGTTTTGTGTTTTTTCAAAAGCAACGATCTCGTCAAAAAGTTCCCACGTTTCCCTTGCCTCCTTTTCATCGATAGTGGCGATGGCGAAACCTGCATGGACCAGGACGATGTCGCCGATTTTGCTATCGGCCAACAGAGTTGTCTTAGCGTTGAATCGGTTGCCCATAGCATCGACAATGGCGTTATTATTATCCAATTCAACAATTCGAGCTGGTATAGCTAAACACATATCAAAATCTCTCATCAATCGAGTATTATCATTTGACCGCGACAGCAGCGGCTATCGCAGCCTGGCCCAAGGATATTCCACCATCATTTGAGGGAACTGCGACATTAGACAGTACATTAAAATCATTTTTTTTCAAGAACTTTATGGTTTTTTCTGCGAGATATCTGTTGCAAAAGACCCCACCAGATAGTGCCACGGTATTTAATTTCGTTTTTTCCCTAGCCTTTTGAGCCATCGCGACCAGGCCATCGCAGAGACAATTATGAAACTTAGCCGCCATAACGCCAACAGGGACATTTGTCTCCACATCGGCAATTATCTGCCGAAACATCAATCCCAGGTCAAGTTGCAGCAGCCCACTGTCATTTTCGACAAGCTCGAAATCATAAGCTGAGTCTATACCCCCAGCTATACAGGCTTCGAGTTTCATCGGCAGTTCCGCATCGAAGCTGTTGTGATTTCCAATTCCTATCAGAGCGGCGACTGCGTCGAAAACTCTTCCAAGGCTGGACGTTTGGACGGTATTTAGCTTTTTTTCGATCTGCTGAAGTATTATCTCGATCTTTTGAGTATCGGGTTCTATTTTTTGAAGAATATCGATATCGAACTTGTCACCATAAGCTTTTGTCAGAAGTCCCAGCAATGGTCTGACAGCTTCTTTAGATGCCCTATCCGCCCCCGGAAGCGGAAAGTAGGCCAGATGAGCGAATCGGTCAAATTTTTCTACTGACGCGATTAGGCATTCACATCCCCATATTGCTCCATCACTGCCATAGCCTGTTCCGTCACAGATCATCGCGATTACAGGGCCGTTCATATTGTTCTCAGCCAGAACCGAGGCGGCATGAGCCCAGTGGTGCTGGATATGAAGTGTCTTTTCAGGATTTTTTGATTGAGCATATTGTGTGGAAAGGTATCCAGGATGCAGGTCGCAGGCAATAATTTTCGGCTCAACCTCAAACAAACTGGCCAGATGGTCTATTGATTTTATGTAGTGATGATGCACCCGTCCATCAGCCAGGTCGCCTATATGTTCGCTGCAGATAAACTTGTTTTTTTTAACGAAACAGAAGGTGTTTTTCATATCCGAACCCGCGGCGAGAATATCCACCGGGCAGTCAATATCTGATTCAACTGGAGCCGGAACATACCCGCGTGCTCTTCGTAGCGGAACCGGTTTATTTTCAATGAGATGAAACACTGAATCGTCGATTTGTCTGTAAATATCCCTGTTGTGCATTAAAAACCCGTCAGCAATATCGCCGAGTCTTTCTAAAGCAGGGCCGTTATCGCAGATCAATGGTTCGTCTGAAATGTTCGCACTGGTCATTGCCAATACATCGATTTCTTGCTCAAAGATCAAATAGTGAAGTGGGGTATAACATAGCATAAAGCCCAATGTCGAAAACCCCTGCGCTATGGATGGTGCTATGGCACAGGATCCTTTTTTAGGCAGCAGGACAATGGGACCACCAGGGCTTTTTAGCAGATGTTCTGCCTGGCGTGAAACTTGGGCGTATTGTTTTATTTTCTTAACTGAGCAGGCCATAAGAGCGAAAGGTTTGTTATCCCTTTGTTTTCTTTGCCGCAAAATTTTGACCGCTTCCTCATTTAACGCGTCAACAGCAAGGTGAAAACCTCCTATCCCCTTTATCGCAACAATTTTGCCATTGCGAAGCATTTGGGCGGTTGTAGTAATGGTTTCATCCTTGTTATCTGTAAGGATATTGCCCCTGCCATCGGTTAGCCATATTCCAGGCCCGCATTTCTCGCACGCTACGGGTTGGGCATGAAATCTGCGATTTACTGGATTATCATACTGCTCGGAGCAGACCGGGCACATTTTAAATGTCCTCATTGTCGTACAGGGCCGATCATAAGGGATGGATTTAATTATCGAATATCGGGGGCCGCAATTTGTACAATTAATGAATGGATAGCGATAGCGATAATCTTCAGCATCATTCAATTCTCTGAGGCAATCACGGCAAAGGGCCGTGTCTGCCGCGACTTCTGAAAAGACGTCGCCGAGGGCTTCACTTTTTTTGATAACGAACTCCGCCTCGTCCTGCACTAACGGGATGCCGATGATATCTATGGTTTTTATATTGGCCATTACTGGACGTTCCGGGCCTGATTTAAGGGCATGGAGAAATTCTTCAATTAACCTCTCCAGCCCCTGTAATTCAATTGTAACCCCTTTTGTGTTGTTATAAACAAAACCAGTAAGCCCCAGGCGGGTAGCAATACCATAGACAGCAGGCCGAAAGCCCACGCCCTGAATGGTTCCAGTTATTTGTATACATTGTCTTTTAATCAAAATATGCACAACATTATAACATCATTACTGCCAATAGAGTTCGATTATACAGCCGCGGTATACTTATCTAAAGAATAAAATATTCTCCTTGTTTTACAATTTTTGTAAATTGGCCAGGTATTTATTGGGTTTTAAAGCTTTCTAAAGCTCGATGAAAAGTTCTTGCAGGATAATAGAGTTTCGATTACACTGGAGCAATATCTGAGATAAATTTGGGCGGTTTAGATTAGAAAATGGAGGTTTATTAAAATGGCAACACAGGAAAATCTTCAGGATGCATTTGCCGGTGAGAGCCAGGCAAATCGCAAATACCTTGCATATGCCAAAAAGGCCGAATCGGAGGGCTATCCGGAAATCGCAAAGCTCTTTCGAGCCGCCGCTGAAGCTGAGACGGTACATGCTTTGGCTCATTTACGAGTAACCGGCAATGTCCGTTCAACACAGGAAAATCTGACCGATGCTATGAAGGGCGAAAGTTACGAGTTTAAGCAGATGTATCCGAAATTCATCAAGGAAGCTCGTGAGGAAGAAAACAAGCCGGCATTGACATCTTTTCAGAACGCCACTGCTGTGGAGCAGGTGCATTTCAGCCTTTTCAATGACGCTGCCAAAGCCTTGGAAGAAGGTAAAGATTTGCCAGCTCGAAATATCTTTGTTTGCTCGGTATGTGGAAATACAGTGATTGACAGCATACCTGATAGATGCCCGGTTTGCGGTGTAGGCAAGGATAAATTTATGGCAGTAGAAGGATAGCCTAAAAGTAGAAATTCTGAAATTTGTTTTTCTGGTTCAGGGGGTATTTGGCTGTGCCCACAAAACAAAAAGGGATTTTGGTCAGGCAACGGATCAATCGGCGAGTGATGTTTGCCTTGCTGCCATGCGTTGCTGGAAGTGTCTATTTTTTTGGATGGCGATGTCTTTTCATAACCGTCTGGGCGGCAATGATTGCATTCATTGTTGAATTTATCTTTACACGACATAGAAAAGAACCGGTAAGCGAAGCGGTTTTTGTTACCAGCACGATATTTGCTCTCATCATGCCCCCTAAGGTCCCATTGCATGTGGCGACCATCGGAATTATTTTTGCGATTATGTTTGCAAAAGAAGTTTTCGGCGGTTTCGGACGCAACATCTTTAATCCGGCAATGGCGGGCAGATGCTTTATCTATATTTGTTTTCCCATCGCCCTTACCTCTACCTGGGCTCCGCCTGCAAATGGCCCCTGGGGCGCTTTGGACAGATGGACGACAGCACCAAACGCCGACGCTGTAACAAGCGCCACTCCGATGACTTACCTGAAAAGAAGCCAGATCATCATGGAAAAGGCTGACAGCAAAGAAATTTTGTCGCAAATTCCATCTAAAATAAAAACAGAGCAGAAAGTGCATATCAGAAAAAATAGATTTTTGCTCGCATTGACATTCGGACGAATTAGCGGTACAGCCGGAGTTACCAGTGTTATTTTGATTTTAATTGGTGGAGCTTATCTTTTCTGTACCAAAACAGCATCTCGGCAAATCATTCTTTCTTTGGTGGTAACATATGCTGTG
Source organism: uncultured Planctomycetaceae bacterium (assembly GCA_964581585.1). GTDB lineage: Bacteria > Planctomycetota > Phycisphaerae > Sedimentisphaerales > UBA12454 > CAZOPG01. Next base: position 7,257 of record CAZOPG010000064.1, read on the forward strand.
TTAAATCAAGTACTGTACTGGTTGGGCGTCGAGCCTGTACCTGGAGCCTTGCCAGCTATGCTTGGCGGCGGTTTTCTATTTGGTGCATTTTTCATGGCAACCGACCCGATCAGTGCGCCCAGAACCGAGCTGGCTAAAATATTTTATGGAATTTTGATTGCTGTCTGTACCATCGTTATAAGAAATTTCTCAATATTTAACGGCGGACTAATGTTCTCGATCCTGATCGGAAACATGTTCGCACCCATACTCGATTACGCTGTCAAGGCATACAAAGCAGGTATGACAATAAAGGGGGGAACCTGATGCGAGAAAAAAAGTGGTTTCCAATTCTGTACATGTTTATTGTAACAGCATTTTTTAGTTCAATCGTCATAGGTGTTTCGCAGTTTACTAAGCAAAGAGTTGTCGCAAATCAGAAGCGATCATTTGAACAGGCGGTCCTGGCCGTTCTTCCGGGGGCCTATGATGTCAATGCAGGTAATTTAGAACTTCATCGAAGATTCCAGGAGCAAATAGATAAGCCCGATGAGTTTTCCGCAGGTGCATACACAATTAAAAAAGATGGCCGCCTCGCAGCCTATGCTCTGCCAATACAGGGGCAGGGATTCTGGGCCCCTATCAAAGCCGTTATAGGCGTAGCGGCGGATAAGAAAACCATCACGGGTGTAACCTTTTACGAGCAAAAAGAAACTCCCGGCCTTGGCGCCCAGATAACAACGATCAAATTCCGCAGTCAGTTTCAAGGCAAGATTGTGTCAACCGGCCCAAAGCCACTAAGCTTCAAACGTCCCGGCGATGTTCTCGGCAAGAGCGATGTCCATGCTGTTACAGGCGCAACCCAGACAAGCGCAAGGCTGGAAAAGATAATTAACGAAGGACTAAAAAACTGGCAGCAAAAAATGGCTGAAGGAGCAAATTGAACATGGCAGTCGCAGGGGAAAAATCCGA
>CAZOPG010000065.1:0-8154 GCA_964581585.1 uncultured Planctomycetaceae bacterium
CCTTGCGGGCAGGGGATTTTAAGTCCCCAGCGTCTGCCATTCCGCCACTCGGCCACATAAGGGCTATGTTAGCTGTTGTTAGGGGAAAAGTCAACATTTCAGTATCTAAGCATATTCAGCAACTGGCAATAATAATTATAGACTTGTCATAGATTTGCACTTGGGTTGCCAGATGCGCTCACCATCCAGGTTAAGTTGCTCGGCAACCTTTTGGGCGGTTAGTATGGTCTTGAGCCGTCCAATATCGTGGGCGTCCGAGCCTAAAGAAAAACATGCCCCTTCCTCGGCAATTATGGACAAATAATTGATGTATTCTTTTACATACTGCTCGGTTCGGCTTCCATCATCATTGACCTCTAAATTGGAACAGGCATTTATTTCGATTGCTGTACCTGTCTCTTTTGCTGTCTGCCCAAGTTGGCGGGCATAACTGTCAGGCACAACCGTAACCGAGTCGAACCAGGGCCATCCATTATCGTCAAACTCGTATTTGCCGAACCAATACGGGTGTACTAATACATCAACGAGAGGATCCCGACAGGTTTTTAAGTGGTGGCGATGCTGGATATCTATAATTTTTTTCAAATCGTAGGAATCCAAATATGTTCCGTGTATGCCGCCAATAACAAACTGAAATCCATATTGATCTCTTATCTTTTCGCTGTATGGAAATTCTCCATCCGCAGTGGTAAAGTTCAATTCCACTCCGAAATATACATCTATTTTTGTGTCCAATGACTCGATATCCTTCTTTATGGGCCGATGAAGTTCGAGTTGGTCAACAGAGTTTAAGTGGTCGGTGATTCCAATAGACGTTATACCCAACCGCTCACATTCTCGCACGATAGCGAAGAGCTCCATTGTTTCGTTTGCACATTTGAGATATTTTGTGTGAATGTGAAAATCACACTGAGGTATTTTCATCTTTATGTTCCTCAATAAACACTTTTCTCTTAAATCTTTAGTGCTGTGTTGTAACGAATTTGAACTTGTAATTCAAGTCGATTTAAAAAATAAAAGATCGATTTCAATCAAATCACAATTTTCTGATGGTTATTTATCTGTTATTTGATAGAATCTGTACCAATCAGTACGTGCGAGATGATTTGTAGCAATTTTAGTATCTGCGATTGAAATCACAAGGCGTATCTGCTTGTTGAAACTATAGTTATGTAAAAATCAGTGATGGAGCCTGCTTATGAGTCCTATAGATTGGTTAATCGTACTTATTCCGATTTTAATTGTCCTGGCAGTCGCTTTACGTGCTCAGCGATATGTAAGGGGTGTTGCAGATTTTCTCACCGCGGGCCGTGTCGCCGGGCGTTATGTTGTCGCCGTTGCCGGTGCCGAGGCGGGAATGGGCCTTATCAGCATTGTCGCAGTCGCAGAGATGCACTTCAAGTCTGGTTTTGCGCTCAATTTTTGGCAGGGCTTGGGTATGCCTATTACCATTCTGGTTACTTTGACAGGTTTTGCTCTTTATCGTTTTCGTGAAACGCGGGCAATGACCCTGGCTCAATTCCTGGAAATACGCTATAGCAAGCGGTTCCGGATATTTGCAGGCATCCTTCAGGCAGTTTCAGGTATTGTCAATTACGGCCTATTTCCGGCAGTAGGGGCAAGATTTCTGATGTATTTTTGCGACCTACCGATTAGTTTTGAACTCATGGGCTTAACCTGGCCAACTTATGGTGTGGTAATGGCAATATTTCTGTCGCTCGCAGTATTCATCATAACGTTGGGAGGGCAGATAACTGTTATGGTTACTGATTGTATACAGGGAATTCTCAGTTACCCTATGTATCTAATAATAGTTGTTACCATTATTATAAGCTTTTCATGGTGGGATCAGATGGCTCCGACCTTGATGGACAGACCTCCGGGAGAGTCAATGCTGAACCCGTTCGACACCTATAATCTTCGTGATTTCAATCTCTTTTATATAGTGGTTGGACTGTTGCTCGGACCGTATAACATACTTTCGTGGTCGGGTGCACAGGGCTATAACACCGCGGCAATAACCCCTCACGAGCAAAAAATGGGAAAAATTCTTGGTACATGGCGTTTGGGTTTTTCTATGTTGATGATTTGGTTTTTGGCTATCTCCGCCTATACATATATGCATCATTCTGATTTTTCGGATAAGGCGGCACAAACCAGGCAGTATCTTAGCTCGAAAACAGTCCAGGATGTTGCAAATGATCCGAAATTTGCCGAGGTCCGCAATGACCTGGAAGACTATTTTCAGGACGGTCAAATATCACAAAGTTTGCAGGCAAGGATTGATTCGGTTCGCAGCAAGGAGGCAGAGACCGCAGAGAATCTTGGTAAAGATGAGGCACATATAAAGGAGATACTTAACCCAAAAGTAGAAAATGCATTTACCATTACCAAAACAGCGTTAAAATCCGAGGATAAAAGCAAGGCGCAGACGTTTGGTGTGGTATCTCATCAAATGATATTACCTGGTGCCATGCGTGAAATTTTGCCAATTGGTGTTACAGGGATATTCTGTGCGCTGATGATCTTTCTCTTAATAAGCACAGATACTACATATCTGCATTCATGGGGCAGTATCATTGTCCAGGATATTGTCCTGCCGTTCCGTAAAAAACCGTTTACACCACAAAAGCAGTTGCTTATGTTGCGAATAGCGATAACCTGCGTTGCAATTTACGCCTTTTTCTTCTCATTTTATTTTGGCCAGATAACCTACATATTGATGTTCTTTGCAATTTCAGGCAGCATCTGGATGGGCGGTGCTGGCTCTGCAATTATTGGCGGGCTTTACTGGAAAAGAGGAACCGCGGCTGGCGCATGGACGGCGTTGATTGTCGGTACGACACTCGGCGTGTCAGGCTTTGTAGGGATGAACTATTGGGCCAGTTGGATATATCCAATGCTCGAGCGTGCCCCGACAGCGCTTGCGTTTGTAACAAAGGTTTTTGAGGGAATTTCAGGTCCATTCGAGCCGATTATCCTTTGGCGTGTTACACCGAATAGATTTCCTATCAATGGACAGGAGGTTTATTTCCTCACGGTCATATTCTCAATTCTTTCATACATAGTGACATCATTGTTGACCTGTCGAGAACCGTTCAATATGGAGCGTATGCTCCACCGCGGCAAATATCGCAGAAAAGACGATATGTCCGCTCCAATCAGCAAACCTCCACGCTCACTCAAGGCTTTTGTTAGTGGCGTCCTTGGATTCGACGCGCAGTTTACCAAGAGAGACAAGATTCTATCATGGTCGGTGTTCATCTATCTATTTTGTTGGATGTTCGGCTCCTTTTTGGTTATCACGATTTGGAACCTGGTGTTTGGTATTTGGCCTGCAAAATGGTGGACGAACTGGTTTTTCATTAACAACATAGTTATTGCATTTGCTATTGGTCTTGTTTCTACGGTCTGGTTCACGATAGGCGGTACAATGGGCCTGAGGCAAATGTTCAAACGTTTGGCAAAACATGAGCAAAACAAGCTTGACGATGGACGTGTCATAGGCCATGTGAATGTGGACGACATAGAATTAGTAGAAAAGGTCGATCATACGCATATTGAAGATGCGAATGAGGATGACGAATCGGAGAAAGACAAATAACACTCGTCGCCAGAAGACAGTAGGCAGATAAAATTACGAAAAATATTTATCTTGCATATATGTTATCTGGTAAAACAGGTATCAATCGTGCTAAAAATGTAGTTATGTCAATTAATTGTGGAGTTAGCTTATGAGTCTTATAGATTGGTTAATCGTACTTATTCCCGTTTTGATTGTAGCTGTAGTCGCTTTCCGTGCTCAGCGATACGTAAAAGGTGTTGCGGATTTTCTAACCGCAGGACGCGTCGCCGGCCGTTATGTTATCGCTGTTGCCGGTGCTGAGGCTGGAATGGGTCTTATTAGTATTGTTGCGGTAGCAGAGATGTTCTACAAGTCCGGTTTTGCGCTTGGTTTTTGGCAGGGGTTTGGCATGCCTATTGCCATGCTGGTTACCCTGACAGGTTTTGCTATTTATCGTTTTCGTGAAACACGAGCAATGACAATAGCTCAATTTCTGGAAATACGCTACAGCAAGCGGTTCCGGATATTTGCCGGCATACTTCAGGCAATTTCAGGTATTGTTAATTATGGGTTATTTCCGGCTGTAGGCGCAAGATTTCTGATGTATTTTTGCGACCTACCGATTAATTTTGAGTTTATAGGACTAACCTGGCCTACTTATGGCGTGGTGATGGCAATATTTCTTTCGATTGCTGTAATCATTGTAACATTAGGAGGACAGATAACGGTTATGGTTACTGATTGTATACAGGGAATTCTCAGCTACCCTATGTATCTGATAATAGTCGTTGCCATTATTATGAGCTTTTCCTGGTGGGACCAGATGGCTCCGACTTTGATGGACAGGGCTCCGGGAGAATCCATGCTGAACCCATTCGATACCTATAATCTTCGTGATTTCAACCTCTTTTATATAGTGGTTGGACTGGTGCTCGCGCCATACAACAGACTTTCGTGGTCGGGCGGACAAGGCTACAACACCGCGGCGATAACGCCTCACGAGCAAAAAATGGGAGGTGTTCTGGGTACTTGGCGTGCTGGTTTTACTTATATGATGATGTTTTTGTTAGCTGTAGCGGCTTATACCTATATGCATCATACTGATTTTTCTGATCGGGCGGTAAAAACCGAGCGATACCTTAGTTCGAAAACTCTCGGCGATGTTGCACAAGGCTCAAAACTCGCAGAGGCCCAAAAAGATATAGAAGAATATCTTCAAAATGGTCAAATGACCCAAAGTTTGCAGGCAAGACTCGATGCGGTTCGCAACGAGGATGCGGACTCTGCCAGAGATGCGGGCAAAGATGAGGCCGAGATAGAAAAAATACTTAACCCGGCAAAGACAACATCACTTACCATTACAGAAACAGCTTTAAAATCCGAAGATAGGGGCAAGGCACAAACATTTGGTGTGATATCTAATCAGATGATAGTCGCCGCGACTATGAGGGAGATTTTACCAATCGGTGTTACAGGCATATTTTGTGCACTTATGGTTTTTCTCTTAATAAGCACGGATACAACATATCTGCATTCCTGGGGCAGCATCATTGTTCAGGATATTATTCTGCCGTTTCGCAAAAAACCATTTACGCCGAAGAACCAATTGCTTTTTCTGAGAATAGCGATTACCAGTGTGGCGATTTACGCGTTTTTCTTCTCGTTTTATTTTGGCCAGGTAACCTATATACTAATGTTCTTTGCCGCTTCAGGTAGTCTCTGGCTTGGTGGTGCCGGCTCTGTAATTATTGGAGGGCTTTATTGGAAAAGAGGTACTGCTGCCGGTGCATGGACGACATTGACTGTTGGTACGACACTGGGAGTGTTGGGGTTTATAGGTATGAATTACTGGGCCAGTTGGATATATCCGATGCTTGAACGTTCACCAGAAGTGCTTGCATCTGTAACCAAGATTATTGAGGGAATTTCAAGTCCGTTAGAGCCAATTATCCAATGGCGTGTTACGCCGGACAAGTTCCCGATTAATGGACAGGAGTGTTATTTCTTCACGGTCATATCTGCGATTCTTTCATACATAGTAGTGTCATTGCTTACTTGCCGTGAACCTTTTAACATGGAACGTATGCTCCACCGCGGCAAATACCGCCGAAAAGACGATCTGTCCGCTCCAATCAGCAAACCTCCTCGTTCTTTCAAGGCTTTTCTCAAGGGAACCCTTGGAATCGACGCACAGTTTACCAAGGGAGACAAGATCCTATCTTGGTCGGTGTTTATTTACATGTTTTGCTGGACCTTTGGGTCGTTAGTGGTCATCACGATTTGGAATCTGGTATTTGGCATTTGGCCTACAAAGTGGTGGGCGAACTGGTTCTTTATAAATAATTTTATTATAGCATTTGCCATCGGTCTTGTTTCTACGGTCTGGTTTACTATAGGTGGAATAATGGGCTTGAGGCAAATGTTCAAATGTCTGGCAAAACACGAAGAAAACAAACTTGACGATGGACGTGTCATAGGACACGTGAATGCGGACGACATAGAATTGGTTGAAAAAGTCGACCATATACATATTGAAGACGAAGACGAGGATGACAAACCGGAGAAAGACCAATGACACTTTTGGAATTGATTTTTGTGAACTAATTTCCCGTTAGCCCCCCGATTTATTCGGGGGGTTGGAATTCTTTACCTTAGCCTTTGTACCAATACTTTGGCAGAACATCCCGTTCGGCCTCTAGCATGTCTTTAATACAGGCATCGGCATCGACAATGTTATTGCAAAGTTGGTCCGTTAGCATTGCTCTTCGCAGTGTTTTTATATCACCTGTTACAGCAGCCTCCGCAGTAAGCTGGTGAGTATCAAGAGTCTGCTGCTGCAGGCCCCGCAAGCCAATCGGGAAAGTGCCAAACGGTTGAGGCCGTGGGCCCTGCATATCAATATCGCATCGAAGTTCAAGAAATGCATCGTTCGGCAGGTTCTTTACCGCACCGCCGTTAGGGCTGTTGATATAAAAACTTTTGCCGAGGTTGCCCCACATATTTTCAATAATGTCAGTGGCATGGTCAGATCTGTTGACATTTTTGAGGAATTTTCGCACACTGAGTTTGCCGCTGGCGTATTGCTTGGTCATCTCCCATGCATCAGCCATTTCTCGCATCCTTATATCCGCACCAAATAGTCGAATCGGTTCAGGCTTACAAGGTTTATCGCCATAGCCCTGAAAAAACGGAACGTATTCCTTGGTATGACTGACAGCGGTAGGGTAGGCACCGTACAGATCGAACAGTTGCAGAGCATATTCCCAGTTATATCGCGGCTTTGATTTTTCTGTTGGGTTTTTTCTGTCTTCTCTTGCCCGTTTCGCAACATTCCGATGCCAGATTGGCATCATATCCTTTCCATTGTAGTTAAAGTGAACCAGCCAGGTACAATGATTTACACCACCGATTTTCAAGTCCAGCTTGTTATAAACATCCGGCGGAACCGACTCGGCCTCTTCGGGAAGAATCCCAACTTCCTTGCAATAAAATAGACTGCAATAAGGCTCGTGATGCCCGTCGCACAACGCGAAACTTTTCACATCAGGTGCGTAACGGTTAAGTGCAATACCAATGGTCGAGGCAGGATTGACAAAATTTATCATCCATGCCTCCGGCGCAAGCCGCTGAGTGTCCTTTGCCATAGCCAGGACATGCGGGATCTCACGTAAGGCACGAAAGATACCGCCAGGCCCGATAGTATCCGAACTGCACATTCGAATACCGTGTTTTGCCGCGATCTTCGTATCTAAACCGCGATAATATGCATTGTCTTTGGAGAAGGTCAATACGATAAAATCGGAATCGGCCATCACCTTTTTGCGGTCAGTAGAGCCGACAAGCTTTGTCTTACAACCGGTATGCTTAAAAACCTGCTTGGCAAGACGCATCATAGTTTTAAGTCTTTTCTCATCCGTATCAACCAGAGCAAGCGTCCCGCCCGCCATTATTTTGCTCGTTGCCATTGTGTAAATTACTGGTTTACCGAAGAAGTAGCTTCCAGCTCCTATAACCGTTATCTTGGGTCCTGCCATTGTTCCTTTACCTTTCAAGTTTAATTTACTTTTTTCTCTCCTTCTCAAAATCGGGGTGATAGGATTCGAACCTACGGCCTCCTGGTCCCAAACCAGGCGCTCTAACCAAGCTGAGCTACACCCCGGAAACTTCCGGCAAACCGCAGATAATACAACAACCTTGCAGCAATTGCAAGGAATGGTTTTTGGTTATTTACTAATGGTTTTTTTCCGATATAATTATGTTAGCGATTGTTGTTAAGAAAAGGAAAAAACTATGTGTGGAATCGTAGCATATCTGGGAAATAAAATTGCGCAACCCATTTTAGTAGAAGGACTTAAACGCCTTGAATATCGCGGCTACGACTCGGCCGGCGTAGGATTCTTAAGCGAAGGGGCGATAAAAATCCAGAAATCCAGCGGAAGAATAAGCGCACTGGAGGCAATTCTTGCCCAGCCGAAAGCCAGCCAAACCCTCGGTATCGGTCATACCCGATGGGCGACACATGGCGAGCCTAACACCACAAACGCGCATCCGCATCTGGACAGCACAGCCAAAATAGCCATTGTGCATAA
>CAZOPG010000066.1:0-8117 GCA_964581585.1 uncultured Planctomycetaceae bacterium
CTTTTTGAAAGAATACTCAGTAATGGAATTGCTATTGCGGGGATTGATGTTGGAGAGAGTTACGGCAATAAAGCTGGCAGGGAAATCTTCAGTCGATTTCATTCCTATCTGACCGAAAACTATCAACTGCAGCCCAAAGCTATCCTGTTGGCCCAAAGCAGAGGAGCACTTATGCTATACAACTGGGCGGCAGAAAATCCATCTTTAGTTGATAGAATAGCGGGTATATATCCTGTCTGCGATTTGCGAAGTTATCCTGGTATAGAGATAGCGGCGGCGGCTTACGAAATGACGGTAGAGGAAATGGAAAATGATATAGAAAAAAATAATCCTGTAGATAGATTGGATTCGTTGGTTTCCAATAAGGTCAGGATATTTCATGTACATGGAGATTCTGATGAGATAGTGCCATTAGAACAAAACAGTGCCAGGCTTATTGGCAGGTACAACGACTTGGGCGGAGATGCTAAGTTAGTTATAATTCCGGGCGCTGGACACGAAGAAATTGAGCAGTTTTTTTGTTGTGAAGATTTGTTGAATTTTATTACGGAGTAGGCAATGAGTGATAAAACAGAAGTTGTAGCGATCTACTTTCCAAGTTGGCATGCAAATGACCATTACCAAGCTTGGTACGGCAAGGGGTTTTCGGAGTGGGAATTGATTAAGACGACCGAGCCTTTATATCCGGGTCATCACCAGCCCAAAGTTCCTCTTATGGGATATTTTGATGAGAGCGACCCTGAAAACTCTGCCAAAGAGATCGACCTTGCAGCCGATGCCGGGATAACGACATTTCTCTTTGATTGGTACTGGTACAGCGGAGTTAGGATTATGGAGGAGGCTTTGGAGAAAGGTTTTCTAAAAGCTCCCAACAGAGATAGGCTCAAGTTTGCGTTGATGTGGGCCAATCATAACTGGGGCTCATGGCCTGCGGTTACCGGCGAGCCTGGGATGGCCTCGCTCGTGAACCAGGGGGTTTCGTTGTGGCTTCCAATAAGGCACAATTTGGAGAACCTTGACAGAGTGGTGGATTACTGCTGCGAGCATTATTTTTCCGAGCCTAATTATTGGAAGATCGATGGCCGGCCATATTTTTCTTTTTTTGATGTAGCTGAATTTCAAAAACAGCTTGGAGGACCGGAACAGGCTAAGGAAGGTTTGGCTCGAATGGACGAGCGGGCAAAGACTAATGGTCTACCAGGGCTTTTCTTCAGTGCTAATGTCGGTTGCTGCAATGACAATCTTTATTGTTGCGGCTGGGATCGTGTACCGGCTGCCGATGAAATGGGTTTTGAAAGCGTCTTTGCGTATAACATAGTACGAACACCACAATTTTCATCACTAACGAATGATTGGCCAATTGTGCAATATGATGAAGTCATTAAATCACATCAGTATTGCTGGGAACAGATTGGAAAAGGCCCTTTGCCGCACCATCCTGTGGCCACGGTCGGTTGTGATGTTACTCCACGCTGGCATCGAGGCGTCTCTTTGCCGATGGATTTTCGTAAACTGGGCTATGAGCCAATAATAGAAGGGAACACTCCCGAAAAGTTCGGTCGACTGTGCAGTTTAGCTTTGGAGGCGGCAGAAAAAAATGACTCTCAACCAAAAGCGATTATTATTAACGCATGGAACGAATGGACAGAGGGGATGTATCTTTTGCCCGAACAACAATATGGAACGGGATATCTCGATGAATTGCGAAATGCTTTGAAGAAATAAATATAGATTAAATCAGGAAGGCTAAAATTGGTTAATACAAAAGAAAACACACTTGCTGCTATTCGATATCAAGAGCCTGAATTTGTGCCGGTTTTTGACGGCACTGTGTGGGATGCGGTTCAGCTTGAGGGGAATTTTAAAAATGAAAACTGGACGGATCACTGGGGCGTAAAATGGCAGACGGAACTTGATGGACTGTACCCCGTTGATACCTATCACCCCCTTGCGGATATAAAAAAAATTGACAATTTCCAGTGGCCCGACCCGTGGAAGTTGACATGGACACAGCAGGAGCAGGATCATCTGGACTCGATTGATCGCGACGCAATAGTGGTAGGGGGGGCGCATGTCAGATTTTTGTGCGAACGGCTCTGCTGCCTGATGGGCATGGACAATTTTATGGTTGCTATGTATGAAGACCCCGAGAGGGTGCAGATATTGATCGATCGAATTACAGATTATAATATGGTTGTATTCGAACGGCTGATTGGGTTGGATGTGGATACTCTGCATGTGAGCGAAGATTTGGGCACTCAACAAGCTTTGATGATGTCTCCTGCAATGTTTCGCAAGTTTTTGCTGCCCGCTTATGAGAAGATGTTTGCAGAGCCGCGAAGTCGAGGTGTTCTGATTGATTTTCATTCCTGTGGGTGTATTCAAGAAATAGTTAGTGATTTGGTTTCGGTTGGTGTCAGCATTTTAAATCCGCTTCAGGCAAAAGCAAATGATCAACTGCAAATTAAATCTCTGGTTAATGGCAAGATGGCGATATTAGGCGGTATTGATTCGACTGTTGTGTTGAATGGAACGCCGGAAGAAGTACGCAGCGAAGTTCATCGTGCGTTTGAAATATTAAAACCTTGTGGTGGATGGCTCGCAGGGCCCGATCAGGTAATTGTTGGAGCGCCTAAAGATAATGTTGAGGTGTTCTGGGATACATGTTGGAAGTTATCAAAGTATTGATAAGGACAATGTTATGGAAACCGAAGTATTTGCTCCTGACTATGAAAAGCTCCAAAACTTTCTGAGAGGCCGGGCCAGGACGGATGAGTTGATATTTTTTGAGTGGCATATTGACCGCGGTGTAGCTGCGGCATCGGCGGGAAAATTCTTTGAAAAACCGCTCAGGAGCGAATTCGATTCTGAAGCCGAATATGATTTTGAATGTAATGTTCGGCTATGCAGATTGTTAAGGCTGCATGTATTGCCGTACTGTATCTGCCATAAGTTGCTGTATATGATTCCAGCGGCTGATTCCGATAAACCTGTTGGAGATTTTGGTGCCGGTGAGATTGCCTGGGATGATATATGCAAGGGGCCTTTCGGGGTGGGTAAAGATTTTGACATGGTTGATTGGCAAGATGGAATTTGTCAGGCAAGTCGCCGGTTTCTGGAAATTGCCCAGCAGCATCTTCCGGAAGGGATGAAGCTTTCGGTAGGTTTGCCGGGAGTTATGGAAATCGCCTCGGCTATTCTTGGTAATGAGGCATTTTATATTGGTTTTTACGAGGACCCTGAATGGATGGGAGAATTCTTGAGCCGAGTCGGAGACGCTACTGCCAGGTGTGCTGATGAAATTACGCAGTATTCAGTAACCGCAGTGCTTGTCGTTGCTGATGATATGGGTACGAAAAATAGTTTGTTGGTTTCGCCTGAGATTTTGCGTAAGTGGGTGATCCCATGTCATAAGCGGTGTGCCGAGTTTGCTCATAAGCGAGGTATACCGGTTGTTCTGCACTCGTGCGGAAATGTGCATGATGTTACGGATGATATAATCGATGTTGCGAAGATAGACGCAAAACAATCATTTGACGACAACGCCTGGCCTGTGGAGCAATTCAAAAAGGAATACGGTGACAGGATCGTTACGATTGGCGGAGTCGATATGACCCTGCTGTCCGATACGGATGGGACGCAGAGGGTGTGTCAGCGCACTCGCGAGATTATGCAGGCTTGCTGGGGCGATGGACGTTATGCGATGGGCAGTGGACATTGCCTTGCAACGTATACCCCTGTTGAAAATTTCCTGGCAATGCAGGAAGTCGCAATGCAGATGAAGGGATGATGTTATGCTCAAGATATTACAAATAAAAGTTTATCCTGAAAAGAAAGACTTGCTGCATAACCATAATCGATTGCAGCAGATATTGGCACAGGTTGAAAGGTCATGTAAGCCTGATGTTGTAATTACGCCGGAATGTTTTCTTGATGGCTATGCTGCTTCGGATTCTTCGGTGAGTAAGACAGATATGGAGCAGTTGGCGATTGATCCTTGCGATTCCAAGTTCACTGAGGTGGCTTCGGCTTGGGCCAAGAAAAACAATTGCTGGTTCATTTATGGGTGCAGCCGTAAAGCTTCGGAGGGTGTTTTCAATTCTGCTGTCATATTCAACCGCCAGGGACAGATTGTGGGGATATATGATAAGCTGCATTTGCAGGACCATGATTTGAAATGTACTCCCGGCAAATCTCTCGAGGTGTTTGAGTCCGATTTTGGCAAGTTTGGCGTTATGATTTGTGCTGATAGACGCTGGCCGGAAACAACTCGCATCCTGACATTAAAAGGTGCAAAAATTATATTTAATCCAACTTATGGAATGAGTTGTGATTTGAATCTTGCGATGATGAGAACTCGTTCGTTTGAAAATGGTATATTTATTGCTTTTACTCACCCTCGCCAATCGCTGATCACTGGGCCTGTGGGCGATATTATAATCAATAATGAAAATGACAGCGATGAGTTTACGCTTACCGAAATAGACCTGTCACTGGCGACGGGAAAAGAAAACAATCATCTATTAGATAGGCGAGTTGATTTGTATGAGATGTCATGATGCTGACATTATTCTTAAGGAGATACGAAAATGCTAAAACTCGTACCCTATGATAAAGAATCGCGTATTTATATACATTCGATCTCACCTAAGACGGGCGAATCTACTGGCCATTGGAGTTTTCTTGTTCCAGAATGTGTATCGAGTTGTGAGGGGATGACCGGCCATGTTCATACTATTGCACCAAAATGGACACAAATCGAAAACGGCTGGGAGGTTCAATTACGAATTGATTCCCCTGAATGTATTTATACGACTCGGCTAACCACACTAAATGATGAGGTTGTGGAAATTGTCTTCACGATAGAAAATACTGGCATCGAACCAATGACAGATACAGAAAGTGATTTCTGTTTCAGTTGTGTCGATCAGCCGGAATTCAGTAGCAAAGATTGGTATAACCGTGTTTATGTACATACTCTCGATCGGTGTGTTGGCGAAGATGGTCAGAGCGAAAATAAAGGTGAATTCACTCCCATAGAACAAATAAGACTTCATTTTCCTGTTGCTTTTAATCCTAACTTTGCCATATTCGGCAGCAATATCGCCGACCTGCCGTTAATAATATGCCGCTCACTAGATGGTGAAAAAGTATATGCAGGTGGATTTGAGCGTCGCAGCACCCTTGTTTCGCATGTAGGAACGTGCATACACGCTATGCCGTGGCTTGGTACAATACAGCCCGGCCAAAAAGCCGCTCGGCGAGGAAGGTTCTATTATATGACAGGGGATTTGGAAGATGTAACTAAGCGTTTTTGTGATGATTTTGGATTAGCTGTATGTTAATAATCTAATTGTTCAATTTTAAATATAGGAAGATTACAAATGGATGAGAAATTTGATTGGAAAGAGTACCTGTCCCAGTTTGATGTAGTTTATGAAAGTCCATCACGGACATGGCAGGATGGAATGCCCCTGGGAAATGGTTCGCTCGGAGCAATGGCGTTCGAGTCAGAGGCTTTTTATCCGGAGTGGACGGTCAACAAAAATGATGTGTGGGATTATCGACACCCCAAATTTAAGCGTCATAGTATGGAAACAGTGCGTCAAATAGTAGCAGAAGACAAAAACTATAGCCAGGAAATGAACAAAGAGAATGTGCCCGGAACAGGGCAGGGAAAACTTCCCGGTCCAAAAACTTGTGGACAGTTACGAATTAGGTTTGGACAGGAACAGAATTTTGGCCCAGGACATAAAATTACCAAAAGGCTCGGCCTGGGTGATGCTACATTGCGTACCAATCTTGATAAGCATTTGTCCCATCCAAGAATTGAAAGTTTTATTAGTGCAAATAGTAACGTTTTGGTTGTCAAAGTCCGCGATGTTTCTGCGATGTCAGCGTTTCGCAATAAGGTCGATCTGTTTCGCGTCCCCGATGCTTCAATGTTGCCGCACAAAACATATGCTAAAGGTGATACAATCTGGCTGGAGCAGTCATTCCATGATGGAATGCAATTTGTGATGATGGCCAGAATTGTTGCTAAAGGCGGGGGTAAATACAGAGATATGTTCCGTAAGACAGTAGAAAAACAATGGTGGCATGTCATTGAGCCATCCAAAAAGGTAAACTCTACGATTGAAGGCGGCTGTGCGACTGCATCGATTGCGGGTAATTTTGACATATTCCTGGCAGTTGTAACGAGTCTTGAAGCAAAAGATCCGCTGTCAAAGGCTCGACAGCAATTAGCCTCTGCTGTCAATAAAGGTTCAGCTAAAATTCACACTGAACATCGTAGATGGTGGTCGAAATTCTGGCCCAAGAGTTATATTAAACTCGATGACAAATTTCTCGAACAGTTGTGGTATGTCAGTAAATATAATCTTGCAAGTACCCTGCGTGGTGTTCCGATAGGCGGGCTTTGTTCGTTATGGTATGGCCCGACACCGATGCCTTCACATATTCTGCCGTGGGGAGGGTGGTATACAAATGATTATAATGCGCAATTGCCTATCATGCCTACGTTCAGGACAAATCACCCAGAACTTGCCGAAGGGGCGTTTAGAACCCTGCTGAAACAACTGCCGCAGGCCAAGCGCAATGCCAAAGAATTATATGGTCTGCCGGGAGCCTATTATCCTCTTACCGCTGACCCAACTGGCGAAGAAATTACAAACGGCTCCTATCGTTTCTGCCAGGGTAGCGGCCCATACTGGGGAGTCTTTCTCTGGTGGCATTACCTTTATACGCAGGATAAAGAGTTTTTGAAAACAGTTTCCTATCCGATCATGCGTGAGGTCGCTACATTCTTTACCAATTACATAACCTGGCACGAAGATGAAAACCTTTACCATCTGGAAATCAGCCAGAATCCGGAACTGTTCTATATTAAATATCCCGACCCTCTCGATACACTGGTGATGCTCAATTATACATTGACTGGCACCATCGAAGCCGCTGAGGTTTTGGGGAAAGACAAAGAATTAGTTAGGAAATGCAAACACGTTCTTGACCATTATCCGCCTTATCCACAACACAAAAAAGGATTCCTGCCTTTGAAGGGGCTAAGGCCTGACCATATAAATCATCTCAGAACATTGGCTGGAGTATTTCCTACCGGCCTATTCGACCCGGAAGTAGATTCCAAATGGAATAAAGTCTGTAAATCTGAAATTGAAAAGTATGAACTGTGGTCCCGTGGATATGGTTGTAATAAAGGGCATATATCCGGTTCAACTGGTCTCGTCTATCATTTGGGTCTGCCTGCCTGTCGTATGGGACTGAAAGATTTAGCTTGGAAAAATCTTGAGGATTTATTGAAGACAAATCTCAAGCCCAGTGGTCTGATTACCCATAACCCCGCAATTTTGGCAGACAGCAGGCTTAGCGAAAAAAATCTTAATAACATCCCGGATGAAAAAATATACCATGATTTAGGGCCTACTCCCATAACGCTCAGCGAAATTGCCACCGGTCGGCTTATTGAAGAATGTACTGAAAACCTCGAAGCCAAAGAAACAATGCAGCCTGCATTTGAGGGCCCGGCTGTTTATCTGCTGTTGTTAAGTGAAATGCTGCTCCAGAGTCACAATGGAATTTTACGGCTGTTCGCAGGTTTGCCTGATGACAGGGATGCGGAATTTACAGATTTTAGAGCTGAAGGCCCTGTCTTGGTGTCATCGGCTCGCGTCAAAGGAAAGGTTCGCTTTGTCAGAATCAAAGCTGTTAAATCTGCAAATTGGAAATTGATCAATCCATGGCATGACAAAAAAACTGTATGGACGCATTCAAGCACTTCAAAAAAGACAGGTAAAGTTGTTGCAGATAGATACATTGAATTGAATCTGTCAGCTAACGAAGAGGTGATTTTAGCTCCTACTGAAAAAGGTTTGAATTATACCGATTCTGTTAAGATACAGAAAAGAAAAGATGCACATGCACGGAGCATAACTTTTAAAGATGGTATGATGGCCTGGTTAGGTAAACCTAAACAGTCGATTTATTATAGTGCCTTAGAGAAGGCGCGTTTTGGTGGCAAAAAGATATAATAATAAAAAGGAACTTCTGAGCCTGTTGCATAAATAATTAGTTCTTTTTACAAGTGAATAATTCCAGCTTTT
>CAZOPG010000067.1:0-8082 GCA_964581585.1 uncultured Planctomycetaceae bacterium
AGAAAAGAGGCTATCGGTTGGCCGGTGATGTCGATTTTGAGGCGGTAAAGGAAAAAGCAAGTTTGATAACACCTGTGCCCGGCGGAGTTGGGCCAATGACCATAACAATGCTGCTGTATAATACGGTAGAATCGGCCAAGAGAGCCGCTGGTATTGGAGATTAAAAATGATAATTGCCGAGCAAAAACCGATTGAAGAAATACAGGGTTTTTTAGCCGAACACAAGCGAGTCCTCGTTCTCGGCTGTGGCGGATGTGCAACAGTTTGCCTGGCTGGCGGAGAACGTGAAGTGGCCACACTTGCATCTGTTTTACGGCTTTCGAGTGATTGCAAAATCGATGAAAACACGATCGAAAGACAGTGTGACGCTGAGTTTTTTGACGCGGTCAAAGAGCAGATGCAAAACTGTGATGCGATTTTGTCGATGGCCTGCGGCGTTGGCGTACAAATGGCTGCGAGAATTTTTGCCGACAAGCCAGTGTACCCAGCTCTGAACACAACATTCATGGGAACCAATGAAGAAGCCGGCAAATGGGAAGAGAATTGCCTTGCCTGCGGAGATTGCAAGCTCGGAGTCTTCGGCGGAGTCTGCCCGGTAACAAGATGCTCAAAGTCGCTCTCGAACGGACCATGCGGCGGTTCGTCCGATGGAATGTGTGAAGTTGACCCGGAAAATATCGAATGCGGCTGGCAGTTGATTTATGACAGGCTCAAAGCGATTGGAAAACTTGAGGTACTCGAACAAAACGCCAAGTCCAGAGACTGGTCGAAAACACATAGCGGGGGCCCGAGAAAATTGTCAAGAGAAGATATTGCGGAATTATGATGACAGATAAAAAATTGAAAAGTGGAAGTAATCTGGAAAAAGTCCTGGCTTCGGGCACTTTTGCGGTAACCGCCGAGTTGGGGCCGCCAAAAAGTGCGGACATCGAAGTTATAAACAAAAAAGCTGAGCTGCTCAAAGGCTGGGTCGATGCTGTCAATATAACTGACAACCAGACGGCTATCGTACGGGTTTCGAGTATTGCCGCGGCCAAGCTGGCTCTGGACGTTGGAATCGAACCGATAATGCAGATGACTTGTCGAGACAGGAATAGACTCGCGATTCAGGCAGACATTCTCGGTGCATATCTGCTGGGCATAAAAAACATTGTCTGCTTGACCGGCGACCACCAGATTTTCGGCAATCATCCCACCGCCAGATACGTCTTCGACCTGGATTCTATACAACTGATTGAAATGGTAAAGAATATGCGGGACGAAAAAGTCTTTGCCTGCGGCGATGAAATAAAAAATACAAAAAAATCTGAGCCTAAAGAGCCGCGAATGTTCATTGGCGGAGCGGCCAATCCATTTGCCGACCCATTTGAATTTCGTGTTACCCGGCTGGCTAAAAAAATAGATGCAGGCGTGGATTTCATTCAGACACAATGTATTTATGACATGAACAGATTCAGCAAATGGATCCAGCAGGTTTGTCAGGAAGGCCTGCACAAAAAATGCAAAATACTGGCGGGAGTAACACCGTTGAAATCTGCCGGGATGGCCAAATATATGAAAAATAAAGTTGCCGGGATAACTATGCCGGACAGTTACATTGAAAGGATGACCAAAGCTGAGGATCCTCAGGCCGAGGGTATCAATATTTGCGTAGAACAAATTCAACAGCTTAGAAAAATCGAAGGCGTTGCCGGCGTTCATATAATGGCCATCGAATGGGAAGCAAAAGTCAGCGAAATTGTAGAAAAAGCAGGACTGAAAACAAAATAAACAGGCGATAAAAAAATGGAAAAGATTGATAGTAAAAATCTCGATTCACAATTCAAATATGATGTAGCCAATTTTGCTGGTGGCGAAAATATCAAGCTGTGTTTCGCATGCGGTACCTGCACAGCGGGCTGTCCTATTTCGGAGATTGATAAAGATTTCAACCCGCGAAAAATTATCCGCCAGGTTTTACTCGGCATGCGTAAGGAAGTATTATCAGGCGATATAATCTGGCGATGCGTACAGTGTTATAGCTGTACCGCCAAATGCCCGCAGAATGTAAGGTTTCGCGAGATAATAAAGGCTCTGCGTCTAATGGCAGTGGCAGAGGGATACGTAGATAAAAAGGTGGCGGCAGAAGTCGAAAATTTAGGGCCCTTTGCGCAGAAGCTACGCGAGAATATGTTAAAAACATTGTTCAAAGATAAGACAAAATTCGAAAGCCTGAAAAAAGAACTGGAAAAGATTGTCGAACCGTAAAATGATCGCACCAAATAAAAAAACTGAAAAGAACAAAAAAGTCGGCGCCGTTATGGTTTTCGGTGGCGGAATAGCTGGGATACAGGCTTCTCTCGACCTGGCAGAGGCTGGCCAAAAAGTCTATCTTGTAGAAAATTCACCCGCAATCGGTGGCTACATGGCTCGACTGGACAAAACATTCCCAACTAATGATTGTTCAATGTGCATTCTCTCTCCGAAAATTGTTGAGGCTGGAAGACATCGAAACATTGAACTTATTACTCTCGCTGACCTGGAAAAGCTCCAGGGTTCAGCAGGTAATTTTACAGCTCACATTCGCAAAAAAGCCCGCTTCATAGATATCGAAAAGTGTACAGGCTGTGGTGAATGTGCACAGGTTTGCCCGATAGAGGTACCAAATGAATTTGATGCTGAGATCGGCAACAGGAACGCTATCTTTCGTCCGTATCCACAGGCATATCCCAACGCTTTTGTTATCGACAAGCACGGCAAGAGTCCCTGTAGGGTCGGATGTCCAGCAGGGATCAATATTAACGCCTACGTAGCTCTTGCCGCTGCTGGCAAATACGAGGACGCCTTGGAGTCAATTCTTGAAACAGTACCTCTCCCTGGTGTACTAGGACGAGTTTGCGACCATCCATGTGAGAACGAATGCCATCTCGGAACCACAGATGAACCTATTTCAATTTGCGCTATAAAAAGATTTTTGGCTGACCTGCGTCTGGCCGGGAAGATTGCGCAGCAGCCTATCGAGAAACCCGCCCAAGACCTTGCCAAAATAGCTATAATCGGCAGCGGCCCAGCGGGACTCACTGCGGCTCGCGACCTGGCTCGGAAAGGCTATCGGCCAACAATATTCGAAGCGACAGAAAAGGCAGGAGGTATGCTTGCCTGGGGTATTCCTGACTATCGGCTTGAGCCGGAAGTTTTGAAAAAAGAAATCCAGCGCGACGTTCTCGATTGGGGTGTGGATCTGAAACTTAATTGCCGATTTGGCACAGATATAACTTTTGAAAAACTAAAGGCTGACGGCTTCGCTATGACCATCCTGGCTGTCGGGGCACATATAGGAAGTATGCTCGGCATTGAAGGCGAGAATCTTGAAGGCGTTGTCGATTGCATCAAATTCCTGCACGAAATAAACGCTGGAAACAGGGACCCGATTGGTGATAAAGTTACCGTTATCGGGGGCGGAAACTCAGCTATCGATTCTGCAAGGACTGCTCTGCGGCTTGGTGCAAAAGAGGTTACAATTCTTTATCGTCGCAGCCGAGCCGAGATGCCTGCCATTGATGTGGAGATTGAAGCGGCCGAAGAAGAAGGCGTAAAAATTCATTACCTTGCCGCACCGTTGCGATTGGTTGGAACCAATGGAAAAGTTTCAGCGATAGAATGTATTCGTATGGAACTTGGAGCCCCTGATGATAGTGGTCGGCGCAGGCCGGTAAAAATCCAGGGCTCAGAATTTCTACTACAGGCCGATATGGTAATCAACGCTATCGGCCAGAAGGTAGATTTTGATGTGAAATTAGACGGCCAAGAGCCGGAGAAAACTCGCTGGGGTACCATCGAGGCTGACCCGCAAAACTTCCGTACAAATATCGAATCTGTTTTTGCTATCGGCGATGCAGTCACCGGGCCGCAAAGTGTTATTAAAGCAATGGCTCAGGGAAAACAATGTGCTCATTCCATCGATTGCTTCATCAGAGAAATCCCCTTTGAGCCGCTGCCGCAAATATCCGCTGAAGACATAACAAAAACACCTCCTACAAATGAAGGACCAGCCGACAGAGCAGTTAGACAGAGCCAGGCTGAGGTCCCAGTCAGCGAAAGAATCAAAAAATTCACCCCGGTAGAAAAAGGACTTACCGAAGAACAGGTAAAACTTGAGACAAGCAGATGCCTCAACTGTGCTCTCTGCTCGGAATGTATGGCCTGCGTAAAAATTTGTAAAGCCGAAGCCATCAACCACGAAGCCGTAGATACTTTCGAGCAGATAGATATTGGCTCCATTATAGTTGTGCCGGGCTTCGAGGAATTTTTTGCTAAACTTCAATATGATTTCGGCTACAGCAGATATGACGATGTCGTAAGCAGTATGCAGTTTGAACGAATCCTATCAGCTTCCGGACCTTTCGACGGGCACGTACAAAGAATTTCCGATGGAAAAATACCAAAGAAAATAGCCTTTCTCCAATGCGTTGGCTCCCGTGACCTCTCCTGCCGAAACAGCTACTGCTCATCCGTCTGCTGTATGTACGCTATCAAGGAAGCGGTCATTACAAAGGAGCACATGGGCGATGTTGACATAACAATTTTCTTTATGGACATGCGAGCATTCGGTAAGGAGTTTGATAAATATTACGAGCGTGCCAAATCTGAATATGGCGTGAAATTTGTACGGGCAAGGGTTAGCGATGTTTATAAAGACAATGATTCCGAACGGCTCACAGTTCAATATTGCCCAGACGGAAGCGGCTTGGAGACTGATGAGTTTGACATGGTAGTTCTATCTGTAGGCCTTGAACCAGGCAAACAATCAAAACAACTTGCCGAAAAACTCGGAATAAAATTGCGCCCCGATGGCTTTATCTGGACAGACGCAAAAAATCCTTTGCTGACCTCTCAGCAGGGGATATTTGCAGCCGGTGCCGCATCAGGCCCCAAGGACATCCCTGAAACAGTAACTCAGGCAAGCGCCTCCGCCGCCATGGCCATGCAGTTGTTGTCAGAGGCCAGGGACACGCTAACCATTGAAAAGGAGTTCCCGCCCGAAAAAGACATTACCGGAATCGAGCCGCGAATTGGCGTCTTCGTATGTCATTGCGGAATAAATATCGGTGGAATTGTAAACGTGCCAAGTGTCGCTGAATACGCCAGAACTTTGCCCTATGTATCCTACGCCGAAGAAAACTTATATACATGTTCACAGGATACACAGGATCACATTCGTGAGATGATCGAGGAGCATGAGCTCAATCGCATTGTTGTCGCCTCCTGTTCGCCGAGAACCCATGAACCGCTGTTTCAGGAAACACTTCGCCAGGCTGGCCTGAATCCTTATCTGTTCGAGATGGCAAACATTCGTGATCAGTGCTCCTGGGTGCATATGAATGAGCCTGAAAAGGCAACAGAAAAAGCTAAGGGTCTTGTTCGTATGACCGTAGCCAGGGCCGGGCTTGCTGAGCCTTTGGAATCGGCCCAAGTTGATGTAACAGCCTCAGCACTTGTCATCGGCTCAGGCCTGGCAGGTATGACCGCTGCAAAAGCAATTGCCAATGCAGGCTTTGAGGTAACACTTGTTGAAAAGCAAGAGCGACTTGGCGGAAATCTCAACAAGCTCAGACATACCATTGACGGACTTGACATTCAGGATTACTTGGGGCAGTTGATCGATGGGATTGAAAATGATGATAATATAGCCGTCCATACAAATTCAGAACTTGAAAGCGTTGACGGTTTTGTTGGTAATTTTGAAAGTACGCTGAAAACCCCCGCCGGGCCGGTAAACATCCAGCACGGCGTAGTTGTCGTAACCATTGGCGGCAGCGAAAGCAAACCAGAAGAATATTGCTATAGCCAAAATGAAAATATTCTGACTCAGATGGAGCTCGAAGCAAAACTGGCAAAGCCGAACCTCCTAAAGAATACTAAAAGCGTTGTCATGATTCAGTGTGTCGGCTCACGTCAGACTGGCCATATGTACTGTAGCCGAGTTTGCTGTAATTCTGCGGTAAAGAACGCTCTGGAGATCAAAAAATTGTCTCCTGAAACCGAAGTTTATATTCTGTACAGAGATGTTAGAACTTATGGCTTCAGCGAAGAATATTACCAGCAATGCCGTGACAAGGGTGTGGTCTTCATCAGATATGACCTGGACAACAAACCAGAAGTAAACAGTAATGGTGCCATACAGGTAGAGATAGATGAGCCTTTACTGGGTCGCAAATTAGTGCTGCATCCGGATATGCTTGTTTTGAGCAGCAGGATAGATCCCAACAGTGGCAACGAAAAACTGGCACAAATATTGAAAGTTCCGGTGAACGAAGACAAATTTTTCCTTGAGGCTCACGCCAAGTTAAGGCCCGTTGAATTTGCCACCGAAGGTATTTTCGTCGCTGGTATATCTCATAGCCCAAAATCAATGCCTGAAACCATCGCGCAGGCATTAGCTACCGCGGCAAAGGCATGCACAATACTAACCAAAGAAAAATATCAGGCCCAGGCACAGATAGCAAAAGTCGATACAAACGCCTGTGCTGCCTGTGGAGCATGTGCGAACGTCTGTGCCTATAAGGCAATCGAAATAATGCTCGTTAACGAAAGAACCGGCCAAAGAGCCGCCCAGGTAAACCCGGCACTGTGCAAAGGCTGTGGAACCTGTGCCGCCACCTGCCGATCCGGTGCCGTTGACGTTAAAGGTATTACAGATGATCAGATAAATAGAGCAATTAAGGCTTTGTAGATATGAGTGATGATAAAGAAAAAACAAAAGAAGAATTTGAGCCCAAGATAATCGCTTTCTTGTGTAGTTGGTGCTCCTATGCCGGAGCAGATTTAGCCGGCGTCAGCCGTTTGCAATACTCGGCCAATATAAAAATAGTCAAAGTCCCATGCTCGGGAAGGATCAACCCATTCTATATTCTCAAGAGCCTTCAACAGGGTGCTGACGGCGTATGGGTCTCCGGCTGTCATCCCGGTGACTGTCATTATCTGACCGGAAATTATTTTGCACGAAGAAGATTTACAATACTCAAACGACTTCTCGAATATATAGGCATAGAAGAGGGACGGGTACATTTTTCCTGGGTCTCTGCCGGCGAGGGGCAAAAGTTTGCCGAAGTAGCAAGAGAAGTAGCCGAATCAATCAAAAAGTTAGGGCCAGCTAAAAGGCTTGTAAAAAAATGAGTGATATACAACAACAAATTCAAGAGCATGCAAAAAAACTGCTCAGCGATAAAACGGTTGACCTGTTCATTGGTTATAAGGACATAAATGAGCCGATGCTGACAGAACCGGCATTCATTAGAGATGCCAAAGATGCCGACCAGCTTATCTGGAATCCATTTTGTGAGCACAACTTGGCTAAATATCTGGTTGGTAGGAATGAAAAAATCGCGATCGTAGCCAAGACCAATGATGTTCGTTCCATCGTTGTTTTGATCAATGAACAGCAGGTCATCAGAGAGAACTTGACAATAATCGGCGTAAATTGCGATGATGTTATCGACAGGAAAAAGGTTGAAGCCGAGATGGACGGCAAAGACATCACCTCAGCCCAAATCAAAGATGACAAGCTTATTGTAAAAGCAGAAAAAATAAGCAAAACGCTGAAAATTAAGAACTACCTGCACGACAGCTGCCTGGATAATAAAAGAGATATGTCCGAAATTTGCGATATTATTATAGGCGAAAAATCCAGTTGTAAAACAGAAGAGGATAAATACGCGAAAATCAGAGAGCTTGAACAAAAAACCCCAGAAGAGAGATGGGAATATTTCAAGAAAGAGCTATCGAAATGTATTCGCTGTTATGCCTGCAGAAATGCCTGCCCGCTATGCTATTGTAAAAGCTGCTTTGTTGATCAGAAGTTTCCCAATTGGGTTGGGCAGACAACCGATTTGTCAGACACGATGTGTTTTCATATCATGAGGGCTTTGCATACGGCCGGCAGATGTGTTGACTGTGGAGCCTGTGTCCGGGCATGTCCCAATGGTATTGATTTGAGGATGCTGACGGGAAAAATTGAAAAGGATGTAAAGGAACTGTTCGGAGCCGAAGCTGGCCTGAATCCTGAAACGGACAATCCTATGACTTCATATAAGGAAGATGATC
>CAZOPG010000068.1:0-8045 GCA_964581585.1 uncultured Planctomycetaceae bacterium
CCTACAAGAGCAATTACATTTTCAAGTACCCCCCCCGGTCCCCATACAATAAGTTTCATACCGTCCGGCAGAATCTTCTCTGTATTTTCCAGTCGGGAATAGTCAAAGCTCTCAGGCTCCGGCCAGTCATAAGTTTTAAAACTTTCCAGGTCGTGGATTAAACTGCCAGCGTTAAGAGAGATGGTTGATTTCTTCTCTGCCTCACTAATCGGAAAACTAAAATCAGAACCCAAAACAGTAAGGTAATCATAGCCAGCATTTTTGTAGGCACTGACTGTTACAGGACAGATACTGCCCCACTGCCAATCGGCATCTTTTGATGTGATTTCGTCGCCAGCCAATTTTTCATATAGAGGCGCATTGAGAAAAAACTCAAAAAGCGTCGGCCTGTCCGGGACTTTTCTGTTAAGTACTTTCAATAAGTTATTAAAATCAGGATTTCTCATTTAAAACTCCATCAAAAAAGATTGTAAATTTATTATTCAGAGTAAAGAAGTTTGACTACTGCTTCTATGCTTTTTTCTGTTGCACCTTGATTGTTTTTGATGACATTCTGTCCATTAACAGCAAGACGATTAGCAAAATCATCGTCTGCTAGACATTTCTGCATCATCTCGGCCAATCCATCGGCATCCCTGACCTCAATGGCTCCTTCATTTTCTAGTAGTGCGGTAACGGTCTGCTTAAAATTAAAAGTATGTGGGCCAAAAATAGTACACTTACCCATTGCCGTTGATTCCATCATATCCGAACCGCCCATAGGCACAAGGCTTCTGCCAACAAAAACTATCTTGGCCAACGAATAAAATTTTCTCAAATCACCCATTGTATCGCCAAGAATAATCGCATTCTTATCAATATCAGAGCCATGTCTGTCTTTTACCATGCTGTACCTGACGAGGCCATGAGCCGATTGTTTTATGAGTTGAGCAACATCTTCAAATCTTTCCGGCTTACGCGGCACAATCACAAGACGTAGATCATTAAAATTTTCTTTCAGTCTAGCGTAAACATCGACAATAAGTTTTTCCTCTCCAGGCCCGGTTCCACCTGCCACCCACAGCCGTTCATCACCAATCGTCAAAGCTTCCTTGACCTCTTCAGCACCGGCTATTCTATCGCTAATCTGAGCGGTATCATACTTCAACGTGCCTGTAACCACGGTAGCCCCTGCTCGCCCGCCCAAAGCAATAAATCGCTGTGCATATTCGTTCGTCTGGGCAAGAAATAAATTCACCCTTGCGAATGTTTTTTTTATCAGGGGCTTGATTCTCTTATATCTTGGAAAACTTCTGTCGCTGATTCTGCCATTGACAACCGCTATCGGTACCGCTCTTTTTTGAGCCATTGCAATGAAATTCGGCCAGAGTTCCAACTCCATCAGCAGACACATCGCAGGATTAAGCCGGTTAAATGCCCGCCGCACAACAAAAGAGATATCAAACGGAAAATAAAACACCTTGTACTCATTTCCATATAACGCCTCTGCCCGTGTGAACCCAGTATCGGTCGTCGCACTGATAACTATTTCACAGGCGGGTAATTTTTCTTTCAGCCCCGTTATAATCGTCCTAGCGGAATTGACTTCACCTACACTTACCGCATGTATCCAGACGCATTTGTCCTGCGGCCGGAGACGGCTGAGTTTGCCGAGCCTTTCGTTCCAGCCCGTACAATATCGCTTGTGCCGAACGATTCGGTAAACAATTTTCGGGCTTATCGCTGCCAAAGCCAGTATATAGCATAAATCAAGTAGATACTTCATTTTTTCCCTGCATAGAAAGATAAACACTGGATTGTAATTTGAGAATGATAAATGCAAAGCTTTTTTGTGTCAATAGATTATAACCTGGGAGAAAACAGGTTCAAAATAGATTTCGCCATTTTTGGGCGTTTTCCCGATATCTCCGTGAAGTGATGAATTAACAATTGTTCAATTTTTTCAAGCGCCTCGACCCCAGCATTTGTGATATTACTAAAATCACAGAGACACCTGGCAGCGGCAGGAGTAAGAACTATCCTGTCAGGAAAGCTTCCGTGGCAATCATGACATATAATACCATTGCCTTTACTGCTGAAATAGCATTGTCGCCAGTTATCGTCGAAAGGTGTTCTGCAATTGGAGCAGACCTGCAGTACCGGCAGGACTCCAGCATGGCCCAGCAAAGTGAACTGGAACAAAATAAGCAATGCAAGCGTCGATTGTCTCGACTGGCTGTTTTGGACACTGTGGAGAAACTCGATTATGCTGTCAAAAAGCTGTGGGGCTTTATCTCCCTGATGCGTGAATGTGCCAAGCAACTCTACTGCAAAAAGAGCACCGTTTAATACGAAAAGATTTTTACGCAGATTAGGAAAAAGCGAAAGTTGATTGAACTCTGTCAATGTAGCAAGAGAATCACGAGCGCTTTCAGAGAAAACAATATCGCCACAGGACAAAATTTCGATAGGTCCGCCGAAAGAGGATTTCAGGCGTTTTGCTCCTTTGGCAATGACCGCGATCTTGCCACAGTCTCTCGTAAAAAAAGTTGCAATCTGGGATGTTTCCGAATAATCAACTGCTCGAATGCATAAAGCCTTGTCTTTTTTTAGCATAATATTATATGGTATTATTGTCTTTGAGCATTTGAATTTTTATACGATTTATCTTTCGTGATTCAACATCTGTAATGGTAAATTTCAGTCTTTCATATTCAAAAGTTTCGTCCGCAACAGGTATATAACCCAAATGCGAGAAGACAAATCCGCCGATAGTGTCATAGTCCTCGTCTTCGGGCAGTTCAATCTCCAGCTCCTCATTTATGTCGTCAATGTGTACCCTGGCATCAACCTCTACGGTCGAATCGTCGATTCGCAAAATATTTTCGGGTGGCGGCTCGGCATCATACTCATCGGTAATCTCGCCCATTACCTCTTCGATAATGTCCTCAATTGTAATGATCCCGGCAGTACCGCCATATTCGTCAAGCACAATTGCTATATGCAGCTTTTGATTCTGAAACTCGTGGAGCAGTTGGCGAAGAGATTTTGTCTCCGGCACAAAATAAGCCTCCCTGAGTTTGTCCCGCAGCTTAAACTTTTCAATGTCCTTGCCAAATTCGGCAAGAAGATCCTTGGCGTAAATCAAACCAATTATATTATCAATATTCTCTTCATAAACGGGAATTCGCGAATGCCCGGCATTCTTAATAATTTTTAGGATAGCTTCAAAATTAGCATCAGCCTCAACAGCAATGACATCGGTTCTGGGCGTCATGATCTTGTCAACCTCAGTCTCGTCAAGTTCGAGAACATTTTCGATCATCTCCTGCTCTTCTTCATCGACAACGCCTTCCATTTTTCCCTGCTCAACAACATTGAGGAACTCTTCCTGCTTTTCTTCCTGAACATCCTCCTGGCTTGTCTCGACGACTCCCGCTAAGCGCCTGACGATAATATCGTGAGCCTTTAGAATCAATGGGATCGGATATGCCAGAACCGAAAATACCAAAAGCAGTCCGTAGGTATGAACAAGTATTTTTTCACCCTTATATTTCGCCCAGGCTCCCGGAATTGCGACATCGAAAATCAGGTACAACAAAAGGGCCAATACGAATGCTACAAGGCTGCCTCGTAGGTCAAATCCACCATTAAGCCCAGCAACCAACCGCAACAGTGCAAACAATATGCAAACGTTGAAAATAATCCTGAAAAATGAACACGTTACAGCAAGCTTTTCGGAATTGCTGAAGAGTTTGTCGGCCAATTGCTCTTTCCCGGCATCCTTGAAGGCATCCTGCAATTTGACCCGTGAAAATATCTGAAGTGCCAGAGAATTCAAAGAAAAAAACATCGCTGCCAGCGAGAAAACCATCAACCAGACAGCCGACCATCCAACGTCATCCACGTTTTAACACCCTTTCAAATTAGACGATAAAAGCTGACCACAAATGATCAGCGACTATATACTACACCATATCCGGACTTTTGTAAAATCTCGTCCTCGGTTTTATGCATCTTTTCTGCCCGTCGAGCATCCGCGTCATCAAATCCGAAATTGTGCAAAAGTCCATGCAGGACGTAAAGTGCCAACTCTGCCTCTGCTTTGTGCCCGCGAATCTTCGCCTGGGCGGCAGCCATTTCCGCATTTACCGCCAAATCGAAATACTTATCGCTAGCCCCGGAGACATCAAAACTTATCACATCGGTAGCATTTTCGCTGCCCAGAAATTTCGAGTTGACCCGGCTAATCGCCTTGCCATCCAATATCGCTATGCTCACCGTCACCTGGCTGCAAGAGAAACGCTGACAGACACTACCGATCATAGCCTCAAGTTTGCTCATGTCGAAGTCAACTTTGTCACATTCGAGATTAAATTCGACAGCTATTTTGTTTTCGGCATCGGCCACTACCGGTTTTCCTCAGGATCATCGACGGCTTTTGGATAAGCTATTCGGCCATGATAATGTGCTGCCAGAGTTTTGGAAAGTGAAGCCTCTATCAGGCTCAATTCTCTCAGAGTCAACTCGCACTGGTCAAATTGGCCATCCTGCAGCCGTCGCATCGCTATGTTATGAACCGCTGTTTCTATCTTCGTCGGAGTAATTTCTGTCACCGATCTTACTGAACCTTCAACGGCATCAGAGAGCATGACAATCGCGGCTTCTTTTGTTTGCGGCCTTGGGCCTGGATATCTGAATTCAGCCTCTGAAGGCGGTGCCTGTTTTTCATCGGTCTTCTTTTTAGCCTCATAAAAGAAATATTCTACCAACGTTGTGCCATGATGAGTTTCAATAAACTGTCTCAACACCGCAGGCAGACCATACTCCTTGGCCATTTCGATACCATCCTTGACATGCCCTACGATGATCAACTGACTCATCGCCGGAGAAAGCTGTTCGTGTTTGCTGGCACTGCCCATTTGATTTTCCACAAAATATCGCGGCTTTCCAATTTTGCCGATATCGTGGTAATAAGCACCTACCCTGCACAACAGACCATTAGCCCCTATGGATTCAGCGGCTGTTTCAGCAATTGAGCCAATCAAAAGGCTGTGGCTGAATGTGCCCGGAGCCTCCATTGCCAGTTTTTTCAGTAACGGCTGGTTAGCATCGCTGTAATCCAGCAGAGTCATACTCGTAGCTATGCGAAAAACTTTTTCAATCAATGGAAGCAGGGCCTGGATAATCATGCCAACAAAGATAGTTACAACTGCCGCCCAGCCTGAATTTGTAAAAAGCCTCGATGAAACTCCGTACTGAATTATCCCAACAGCGACAGATACTACAAAAACTGTCGCAGCGGCAATAACACTAAACTCCAGCAGCTTCTTTCTTGTCCTGATCTCTTTTAACGCAAAACAACACGAAAAAATGCCGGCCATCATGGTAAAAAACAAACCCATATCGGCATCATCTCCCGCGGCGAAATAAGCAAGAACAGCATAGAATATACTTAAACCTATAGCAAACCTCTGATTGTACGCAATCGTCAGAACGATAGCACATATCACAACGGTTCCAACCGTCAGAGGAAACCTGTTTGGAAAAAAAGAAGTGAGTTTTGTCCAACCCATAAGCAGAATAAACAACCCAGCCAATGCCAGTACACGCGTATGTTTTTTTATTATTCGACTCTGGTAATGGTGTATATAAAAAACAATACCCAGGGCAACAAACAAAACAACAACAACGAGTGAAACAATTTCTTCCACAGATTTCCAACGCATGGTATCTTCGGTGATATGTATGCTCAAAAGAGCCGAACACACACCGACAAAACCAAGCAATATCAGGATGGCTACCGGCGCCCCGCTGTTAATAATATTGCCTATTTTGGTAAAACGCTCAGCGGCAATATTGTCTCGCACCTGTTTACGCCGTGGATTTAATTTTTTCTTCAAAAAAAACATCTACTCATCCTTATGCCGTTTTTTCTTCGCTTCATAGGCCTGCACCACATTTTGAACCAGGCTGTGCCGTACAATGTCATTTTCATCAAGGCCGACGAACCCAATCCCATTAACACCTGCCAGGGTTTCCATCGCGTCGAGCATACCACATTTTTGTCCCTTTTCCAAGTCAACCTGTGTAATGTCGCCGGTAATGATCATCTTCGAGCCGCGTCCCATTCTTGTCAGAAACATTAACATCTGCGAAGGCAATGTGTTCTGGGCTTCATCACAAATTATCGCTGCCTGATTAAGCGTTCTTCCTCGCATGAAAGCAAGTGGAATCACCTCGATGATATCCATATCGATGAGCTTTCTCATCTGCGTAAATTCCATCATATCTTCAAGGCTGTCAAATAACGGGCGAAGATAAGGATTGACCTTTGCCTGTAAATCTCCCGGCAAAAATCCGAGCCTTTCCCCAGCCTCAACCGCTGGACGAGCAAGAACGATTTTGCGAATTTCTTTTTTCTTTAACATAGAAACAGCTACCGCCACAGCCAGATAAGTCTTACCGGTTCCAGCCGGCCCTGTACAGAATGTCAGGTCATTGCTCTGCATCGTCTCGACATAACGATCCTGCCCCTTTGTAAAAGGCTCAATAACACTCTTTGGCGAATAAACTGTTATAGCGTTACGCTTATTCACTTCCGGATGCTGACCTTTCTCAGCGATAATCGTAACCACATCGCTACGTTCCAATTGTCCGGATTTGATCAAATGTTTCTGCATTCTCTCAATAATTCCAACTGCATTTTGAACATTCTGACGCTTCCCCCTGATGATGATCTTTTTATCGCGAGCGGTGATCTGGACATCGCAGTCAGCCCGCACAATCCGCAGATGCTCGTCCGCCGGGCCGAATAAATCGAGCCGTTTAATATCAGGTTCTAATTGTATTGTAAGTTCCAAAGTTTTTTTGTTCTCTTCCGTCATGCGCCTGTTGCAAACATAAAGAACAGATAAGCAAAAGGAGCGGTTACTAATGGTGAATCAATAACGTCTAATATTCCGCCGAAACCCGGCAGGCTGTTTGCTGAGTCTTTTTGCTGAGCGTCGCGTTTTATCATCGACTCCGCCAGGTCGCCCAACTGTCCTAAAAAAGCAAAAATAACGCCAAAAATGGCACCAAGCCAAACGGGCATTATACCACAACTTTTCGCAAATATCGAACCAACAACCGTCGCCAAAACCGCCGCCCCGGCCATGCCCTCCCATGTTTTTCCCGGACTGATAGTTGGAGAGAATTTATGTTTACCGAAAAGTTTACCTGTCGTGTAAGCCCCTATGTCAGAGGACTTTACAGTAAATATAAACATTAATAAAGGCCAGAGACCGAAATCGATTCTCACTGCAAGTACGAAACTGCTCAAAAGTCCTAAATAAATAATCGCAAAGAGATTTACTCCGCAATTGATGATTACACCGTCATTTGCATATCGAAGTGCTTGGTAGAAAAACAGCCCCAGCAAGGAAAACGCTAAAATGAGCGGAATGTAAATGAGCCGGAAACTAAAACTACTTGAAGCAAATTGGCCCCAATACGAAGAGGTTGTCAAAAGGATCGACGCGATAATTACAATAATACAAAAAACTTTCGCTCCGGTTTGGCGTATAAGCCGGGCGATTTCAAGTTGCGTCGGTACCGCAAGAACAGCCAGAAGAATCGTCAACAATGTTCCCTGAATAGCGGCACTGGGCATGTCATCACAGAGGGACCCATCCAACCAGCCGCCAAGAATCACAATGCCGAGGAACAGGATCGTCATCAACATGCCAAAAATAAGCCTGTATCGTAGCATAAAAATATTTTCCAAATTTTAACATTGCCATTACTGCATTTAAGCAAGCAGCAACTCTTCGCGATGTCTGAAATATTTCACTGTTTTGGCAACAAGTTCGTCCAGCTTTTTCTGGTCGGGCTTTCCAAACATTGCCGGGTAGGGATCTCCGCCCGGACCAAGCGGCTCAGGCGTACAAAAACATTCCCTTTCGTTATAACCTATTAGATACAAAGCCATTATTATAATATCAAGGTCGAGCGAGCCGTCACCTAATGCACAACGGTTTGAATCAGCCATGTGTAGATTCGTTAATTGTTCACCCGCATCAACT
>CAZOPG010000069.1:0-7967 GCA_964581585.1 uncultured Planctomycetaceae bacterium
AAAGTGCAAAGGTTGCCACTATTGCGTAGGCGTCTGCCGAACAAAGGCGATAAGCAAGTCCGGCAGGAGCAATAAAAAGGGCTACGACTATGTGGAAATTAAACAAGTTCTCTGTAACGGCTGTGGGGCCTGTTATATTGTCTGTCCGGACTGCTGTATTGAAATAATCAGTGAAGAATAAGCTATGAGTACGGAAACTGAAAAAGTCTTAATGAAGGGAAACGAAGCTGTTGGTGAGGCTGCGATAAGGGCCGGCTGCAAATGCTATTTTGCATATCCGATTACCCCTCAAACGGAGACGCCTGAATACCTTTCAAGGCGAATGGAAGAGGAAGGGCTGATTTTTCTGCAGGCTGAAAGTGAACTTGCCGCTATCAATATGGTATTCGGCGCATCGGCGGCAGGGGTACGTTGTATGACGAGTTCCTCTTCGCCGGGAATGAGTTTGAAACAGGAGGGGATTTCGTTTATAGCTGGTGCCGAGCTGCCTTGCGTATTGGTTAATGTTGTAAGAGGCGGGCCAGGTCTTGGCAACATTTTTGCTTCGCAGGCAGACTACTACCAATCGACAAGGGGAGGTGGGCATGGCGATTATCGTTGTATTGTGCTTGCGCCGAACTCGGTGCAGGAGTGTTACGATATGACGATGAACGCGTTCGACCTTTCGGATTATTATCGTGTTCCTGTGATGATTCAAAATGATGGGATTATCGGCCAACTCGTTGAGACTTTTATATTGCATGATTACAAACCGATGTTTGCAAGCCTGCCGAAAAAAGACTGGGCACTGACTGGTTGTGTCGGCAGGGAGCCTAACGTAGTCAGAACTCTTTACATGAATCCCGTCGATGGGCTTGAACAGCTAAACAGAAAATTTGAAAAAAAATATAAAAAGATCCAAGCTGAACAGTGTGATTTCCAAGAGTATCAATGTGATGGTGCGGATTTAATTATTATTGCTTACGGATCCACTTCTCGAATTGCCAAGGCTGCAATCAAAAGGCTGAATAATAACGGCAAAAAGGTGGGCCTGTTCAGGCTTAAAACTCTTTGGCCCTGGCCGAGCAAAGGACTGGTAGAAATCGCCCAGAGAAATAAGGGCCTGCGGTTCCTTGTAATAGAGATGAGTCTCGGTCAGATGCTCGAAGACGTTCAGCTTGGGCTGATGGATGTTGTCAGCAAAAAGGATATTCTATTTTATGGTATGGGTGGCGGGTGGTACCCCAGCCCTGAAGGTATTTGTGAAAAAATTGACGAGGTGCTCAGTAAGTGAAGGTAGTAAAGTCCCAGCCAAAATCGATAACACAAGACTCGACGCATTATTGTCCGGGGTGTGGCCATGGTGTTGTTCTGCGTTTGATTGGCGAAATTGTTGACGAAATGGGGCTGCGGGACCAGATGATATTAACCGCCCCAGTGGGCTGTGCAGTTCTGTTGTATGATTATGTATTCTGTGATGTGATCGAATGTGCCCACGGTCGTGCACCGGCGGTCGCCACGGCTATCAAGAGGGTGCATCCAAACAAGTTTATGCTCGTCTATCAGGGTGACGGCGACCTGGCGGCTATAGGAACAGCGGAAATTGTACACGCGGCCAATCGCGGCGAAAACATGAGCGTGATATTTGTAAACAATGCGGTCTATGGAATGACCGGCGGACAGATGGCCCCGACAACATTGATTGGGCAGAAGACCACAACAAGTCCATACGGAAGGGTCGCAAAAGGGATGGGTAAACCAATTCGAGCCTGTGAAATGTTAAGCACACTTGAAGAAACGAAGTATATTGAGCGGACGAGTATTAATTCGGTGCGAAATATTATTAAGACCAAAGCGGCGATCAAGAAGGCATTTCTGAACCAGCTTAATAATGTAGGTTTTTCAATGGTTGAAATCCTTTCGATGTGCCCGGTTGGATGGCGCCTTTCGCCGCGGCAGGCACAAGCCTTTATCGAAGAGAGAATGATTAGTTATTTTCCATTGAAAGTTTTTAAGAATACCGACTAAGAAATATAAATGATTAATAATACAGAGAGAAATATTCTGATTGCCGGCTTCGGCGGGCAGGGCATTGTGCTGGTAGGAAACGTATTGGCGTACGCATGTGTCAATGCTGGCAAAAATGTACTGGCGATGGCTTCTTATGGTGCAGAGGTGCGAGGCGGAACCGCCAAGGGGATTATTGCTATCTCCGATGAAGAAATCGATTCACCTATCATCAACATCGCCAACCTGGCACTGATTATGAATACCCCTTCCTACGTCAAGTATATCGAAACGGTTGAGGAAGGTTCAATTGTTGTGGCTAATTCTTCGATGATTGACGATGAACTGACCGCCAGGGGCGACTTTGACATTGTAAAGGTGGATGCGACCAACATGGCATTAAGAATGGGAAATAGCAAGGTCGCCAATCTTATAATGCTCGGTGCTCTGATCAAGAAGACGGGGATTCTTGAGCCGGAATCGATCTTCAACGGGATGAGACGAGTATTTTCCAAAGGCAAGAAAGGCCTTTATTATATAAATGAAAGCGCCTTCAGGATGGGCTTTGATTTAGTATAGGGGCAAAGGTGCGAAACAACAGAGGCACAAGTATTACTGAAAGAGTTTCAGTAGCGATGAAATATCGGCGTAGACCCGGGGCATTTGCCCTGAGGATGGCCCCGATGATAGATGTGATATTTTTGCTTTTGATATTTTTTCTGGTTACTGCCGATTATCGCCCTCAGGAAGATTTTTTGCCATGCCGATTGCCCACTGCCCAGGCCGCAGTACTGTCGATAGGACGCGTTGAGCCGCTTGTTATATATATCGCCGACAGCATTGAAGGTTGTCAGGTGCAAATCGGCGAAAACACGATAATTGAAATTCACTCGCAAAGTGTCGAGGAAGATTTAGCAGGGTTGATTGAAAAACTGCGGAGCGTGATGAATCAGCAGAGAAGGACAACTTCTGACCCGATCGAAATTGTCTGCACCGACGAAGTTAAATGGGATTATCTGGCAAAGATATATAATGTTTTGTACGGCTTCGGTATGAGCGATATCGCCTTTAGAATGACAGAATAATATTGAAGAATCGACTAAACCAACATTTCGGGCTGGGCGGGCTTGTTATATTTATAACGTGTGTGTCTTTTTGCTCGGCGAGTTTTGCTGCTAAAGACCCAGCAGAAATCGTCCAAAAGTTTATGCGCCAAAGCGTTCAGTATCGGCTGAGCTATTATTATAAGAACAGGTTTTGCAACGATAGCGATAAAGAACAGTTGTGTACATTGGCCGAACAGGCTCTTAAGGAACTTGAGGCGATTGAGACTGTGTGTCGTTTAGAGAAGGAACGAATCGAGGAATACCCCGGCGAGGACTGGGATGAAAAGTTCGGGGTTACAGGGCGATGGCGACAAACAGTTTCAGATCTGAATAATACTGTTTGGCTCAAGGGCAAAATCGATTATTACGTTGACTTATCTTGCGGAGGCAGGAGTCTAAAAAATCAAAAAAACAGAGCCAAGACAGTTCTGGAGCGGTTAAAAAAAGAAGAAAATTCTGCCGAAGGCGATCCCAACGATTTTGAGGCAAATGTACGGCTGGCATTTGCGCGATTGCGAACAGGGGACGATGGTAAACTGCGAGCCGTTATGGAGCAGTGGAATGAAACCAGATACTTCTTTGCTCAGACAATTCTCGATTGTCTCGAATCATCTGGAGATGTTGAGAATTTAACGTTGTTGGAAACTCAATTGGCAGCAGAGGCGGCACTGGCCTCGAATTGCGGTAGATATAAAGAGATATTGGCTGCGATGGAGAAATCAAACCAAGTTGCTGAGCCGACAATTTTATATGCGGCCGGGATCGGATATGCCGAAAGTGAACCACACCGGGCTATCGAATATTTTGTCAGGGCAAGCCGTTTGGGCGGTGAACTGGCCCTGATTTCGGCGGAAAAAGCAGCGTACATGGCCTATCAATTGTATAACTGCTCAAAGAGCAATTGCCCATTTGTCATAAGCGTATTTAGAAATTATATGAATCTTGCCGGCGATGCTGTTGACGAGACACTTCAATATTGTTACAGCAAGGTTTTGCGGCAATGTGGAGAAGATAAGGGGTTGGTGGAGGTGCTGAAAAAAATAGCTGGCAGGGATGGCGGTAAATTTACTCATCGGGCGGAATTTGAGCTTATCCTCAGCGGCCTGGAAAAGAATAAGGCTCGGAAGCTGCGACTGCTGGCAGATAAGATTTCAACTTGCGAACCTGTTAATAATCAATTACGATTCGAGGTTGTAGCGGCCTATTGCAGAGAGCAGCTTGAATCGGATGGGCTGAGTAATATTCTGGAGGTGCCGGAGGTATTGGCAGTTATTGGCCAGGCAGATTGCAGGCTGAGTGAATATGTTCTGGTTCTGTTTTCAAAAATTACTGAACGAATTGACGAATATGAAGCTGAAATGCGGGATTCCGTTATGCAAAATTGCTACAATATCGCAATTGATTATCGCGATTGTTTTCAGGCCAGGCAAAAAGTCCTGGCTGAAATATTTTGCACCGAGCTGGGTACCTTTGCTGCCGGTGATGCTGAGGTTGGACGATTTTTAGATGGTTTAGAGAAAATTGCCGATAAAAACAGCGTCGACCTTCTCCGCTGCAAAGCCAGAGTACTGATGACGGAGGGTAAATACGAGTCAGCAGGATTGTTATGGTCGCGAATAGCTGAATCTAAAAAACCATTGACAAAAGCTGATTCTTTGAATAACTGGCAGTGGTGGCGGGCGAAATATTATGAGCTGAATTGTGCATCGAAAGCGAAACAAACTGATACTGAGAGTATAAAACACAGCGCAGAGGTACTTTTGTATAGCGATGATAATATTCCTGAGTTCTGGAAAGCCAAGCTGATAGAAATTAGACTGGAGAAACTATGAAAGAAAAATACGTTGTTTATTTAATTTTACTTTTATCGTCCTGTGTATTTGCCGCGGGCAAGTGGCAGGGATCGGATGGATCCGAATCGGTCGTATTTGACGAAGGCGTAATAGATGGTAATGGGCCGACAATTCTTCTGGATCGTGGTAGCGAAGAAACCGTATCCAATTCACTTTCCAATTTTATGTACTTTGTTCCATTGATTTCACCAACGCTGGTGGACAGCAAAACAAGTGAAAAAAATAACCAATTGGCTGGAATAATTTCTTACCAAAGGAACGTAAAGAGAGACTCTTTTTATGTTTGCTGTGAATTCTATATGAAGGGGAAGGTTCTCATAAAAACAATTTCGATTCGGCAGCAATGATAAAAAGAAATTTGGAGGAAGTAGAAAAAGGCAAGCCCGTTAAAAATATTCTCGGCTATATAAAATTCGAAGGGACCGGATATGGTGAAATCGAAATCCGCGGAGATATTATCAACGATATTATGGAAGTTCAGAATGTCAAGGTACATTTCAATTCTAGAAGTAACAAAAGCCCTGTAACGATTGGGCTTTATAGTGTTGCCTGTGTTGACGGCGAGTATAAGTACGAATCAAGATTTAATCAAATTATTGCGAGGGTAAATGTTCTTGAGTTTGAGCGAAGCCAGAGCATACCGAAAATGGGAATAAAAATTGGCGCATTGATGACAAATGAAAATAAAAATGGCCTTTGGGGAAGTATTAAGGGTGCTATAGCCAATCTGTTTATAGAGCCGTTAGAGGTCAATAAGCTCGGCAACGATACAATGCTTGATCTTGGTCTTGCGTTACTCAATGGTGAACGAGTTTTTACTTTTCCCAAAGCGGAAAATCTTAAGAAAGATTAAAGGAACTCAAAAAACTTATAGCTTTTGAAAAACAACACTTGAAATCGAAAGCAAGAAAAAAAGGACCGTGAATATTCTTCAAGGTCCTTTTTTAATATGTAAATATATTTGGCTATTAGCGTTTTTTGCGAATTAACAACCCACCAAGACTCAACAGAGCAATTGTTGCCGGCTCCGGAATCTCGTAATGATAAGTTACTGCCCCGCCCAGTTCGG
This sequence comes from uncultured Planctomycetaceae bacterium, assembly GCA_964581585.1. Classification (GTDB taxonomy): domain Bacteria; phylum Planctomycetota; class Phycisphaerae; order Sedimentisphaerales; family UBA12454; genus CAZOPG01. The sequence continues at coordinate 6,015 of CAZOPG010000069.1, forward strand.
CACTTGTAATCTGACTCGCAGCAGTGTTTCCACCGGTATTAGCCAGAAGAGTCTGCGTAAAGGTGCTTGCGTTCAGCAAAATATTACCTGTACCGGTGAACGCTGAACGTACTGCGGCAGAGGTGTATTGGTCAGAAGATAAACCATTTTTGGTTATTGTACCTGACACAACTGTCTGCCCCGCACCAAGAGAGTAAGTAAAGTCTGGACTCAACAAATCAATTACTGGGTTATTAAGATTAAGCCCGGCATCCTGAACGGTTATCTGAACCTCAGTTTTGGCCGTTCCGTTGGAGCCGCTCGGCGCAGAATTAATAATTGTCAGAACTGTGCTGAGAGATCCACTGAGATTGAGTTCCACCATGCTCAACGTTCCCAACGAAGAATCAAACTGAGGGAACGACAACGTGTCTGTCCAATCTGTCAAACTTAATGTTACAGGCGTGATTGTGTCGTAAGATATGGTGGCCGCAACAGAAGAACCCGCTGTGAGGCAAAATATCAATACAACGATTAGGGATGCTACTTTTCTGTGAAATCGAAAATCAAACATCTTCCACTACCTCCTCAAAATTTGTGTCTACTTTACCTCTCTACAAAACCTTCGAACTCGGGGGGTATTGTACCCATATAAGCATGAAAAGTCAAGAGAAATCATTTAGATTTCATAAAAAAAGGGCTTGAAAGGGCGTAATAGGCCCTAATTCGCGAAAAAATCCCCAAAAAAGTATCAACTGCCGGTATTGATTAGCAACAGAAGAAAGGTTACAATACTATTTCGGATAAATCATAATTTTTAGTAACGTCTTTGTTCTGGAGTGTTAATGATGGCGAAAACGTCGAGTGGACGTAGTAGAAAGGATATATGTAGTTTTTGTGGTCGTGGCAAAAAGCAGGTTGATGCATTTGTAGAAGGGCCGGCCGGTATATATATCTGCCCGGAATGTGTGGAACTTTGCTACAATATCGTACGTCAGGAACGGCGGCGTATGCAAGGCGGTCTGCTCGAGGCGGAAGATATACCAACGCCTCGCCAGATCAAAGAGTTTCTCGACCAGTATGTCATAGGCCAGGACAAAGCTAAAAAGGTTCTTGCGGTGTCAGTGCACAATCATTACAAACGCCTGATGCATAGCGACAGCGAAAATGACGATGTCGAAATCGACAAGTCTAATGTTCTGCTGATTGGGCCTACTGGTGCGGGAAAAACTCTGCTGGCAAAAACACTCGCACGTGAACTGAATGTTCCGTTCGCGATATGTGATGCGACGACCGTTACCGAGGCCGGCTATGTGGGAGAGGATGTTGAGAATTTTCTGCTGCGTCTGCTGCAGACTGCTGATTACGATGTCGATACGGCTCAACGCGGAATTGTTTATATCGATGAAATCGATAAGGTCGGCAAAACCACACAGAATATTTCCATTACGCGTGATGTTTCGGGTGAGGGAGTTCAGCAGGCTCTATTGAAAATGCTCGAGGGCACTACCGCTAATATTCCTCCGCAGGGTGGAAGGAAACATCCAGAGCAGTCTTATATTCAACTGGACACCTCGCAGATATTGTTTATATGCGGGGGGACGTTCGTTGGTCTGGAGAATATTATTAAAAAACGGCTCGGCAAAAAAATGATAGGTTTCGGCACCGAACAGGCGGGTAAGAGTGACAAAAAAGCTGAATACAGTGAAATAATTGACCAGGCTATACCGGAAGATATTATCGAATACGGGATGATACCAGAAATAGTGGGTCGGCTGCCGGTGATTACAACACTGAGAGCACTGGATGAGGATGCGCTGGTTGACATTCTCACCAAGCCGAAAAACGCAATTGTAAGACAGTATCAAAAATTCTTTGAACTTGAAGAGGCTAAACTTGAATTTACCGATGAAGCTCTAAGGCTGATGGCACAAAAAGCAATGAAACGTGATACCGGAGCCAGGGCCCTTCGTT
>CAZOPG010000070.1:0-7910 GCA_964581585.1 uncultured Planctomycetaceae bacterium
AGCCTTTCTTTCAGTTCTGTGATTTTAGAAGCATACAATTTAGCCTGTTCTTCCGTCTCAGTTCGAAGTCTTTCCTGCTCAGCAATTTCCAATCTGGATTGTTTTAATTCTTCGATGTAAGTTTCAACTTTGGCTTTGGCATTAGCCCTTGCCTGAGCTTTGGCTATTTTTTCAGATTTGTCATTAAGTTTTGCTCTCAACTCATCTTTAACCTTTTCCTCTGCTTCCAGCCTTTCTTTCAGTTCTGTGATTTTAGAAGCATACAATTTAGCCTGTTCTTCCGTCTCAGTTCGAAGTCTTTCCTGCTCAGCAATTTCCAATCTGGATTGTTTTAATTCTTCAGAATAAAAAGTGGCCTTTTCATTAAGCTTAGACTCAAGTTCTGTAATTTGCTCTGCCATCTCAGTCTTTAGGCTGGATAGTCTCTCTTCTGCTTCAGCTTCAATTCTGCTCCGTTCTTCATTGGCGGAGTTAGATTGTTCTTCCAGCCTGGCTCGTGTTTGAATTTCTAATCTAAGCTGCTCCTCCAATTCAGTACGACTCTGACTCTCTGATCTGGCCAGGGCCTGCGACTCAGCTTTGCCTGCGGATTCAGAATCTGCTTTAGCCTGGGCCTTGGCTCTGGTGGCGATTTCGACTCTAAGCTGTTCCTGTAAAACAGCTATTTCTTGAGCATATGAATTGGCCTGTTCATTGACCTCGGTGCTTAGCCGTTCACGCAATTCATTTATTTCATTAGTATAAGATTGAGTATGTTCTTCAATCTTAGCTTGAAGTCTTTCCTGCAGGGCTGATTTTGATTCGCTTTCAATTCTTATCTGTTCCTTAGCCTCTCTTGCCTGCTCCATACTGTATTTTGCACGTTCTGCAGCCTCGGCTATAGCATTGCCATAAGATACAGCTTTTTCTTCAGCCTGCGCCTGGGCTTGCTGCAAAGCTTCAATTCTTGCCTGAGCTTCGGATTCGGCCTGGGATTGAGCCTGGGTTTTGGCGGAAATTTCCGAATTAAGCCTTTCTTTCAGTTCTGTGATTTTAGAAGCATACAATTTAGCCTGTTCTTCCGTCTCAGTTCGAAGTCTTTCCTGCTCAGCAATTTCCAATCTGGATTGTTTTAATTCTTCGATGTAAGTTTCAACTTTGGCTTTGGCATTAGCCCTTGCCTGAGCTTTGGCTATTTTTTCAGATTTGTCATTAAGTTTTGCTCTCAACTCATCTTTAACCTTTTCCTCTGCTTCCAGCCTTTCTTTCAGTTCTGTGATTTTAGAAGCATACAATTTAGCCTGTTCTTCCGTCTCAGTTCGAAGTCTTTCCTGCTCAGCAATTTCCAATCTGGATTGTTTTAATTCTTCAGAATAAAAAGTGGCCTTTTCATTAAGCTTAGACTCAAGTTCTGTAATTTGCTCTGCCATCTCAGTCTTTAGGCTGGATAGTCTCTCTTCTGCTTCAGCTTCAATTCTGCTCCGTTCTTCATTGGCGGAGTTAGATTGTTCTTCCAGCCTGGCTCGTGTTTGAATTTCTAATCTAAGCTGCTCCTCCAATTCAGTACGACTCTGACTCTCTGATCTGAACTTTTCTTCAAATTCAGCACGTGCCTGAGATTCGATCTTGGCTATTTCTTCAGCTTCAACTTTTGCCTGAGTGCAAATTCTGGCTTTCTCAATTGCCTGGCGTTTTGCTTTCAGTTCTGCTTTTGTTTCTGCTTCAGCCTTGTCTTTGGCTATTTGAGTGGTCTTTAATTTTTCCTGGACTTTTGCGAATGCCTCGGAAAATATCTTTTTTTCAGCCTTGAGTTCCTTTCTAGCCTTTATCTTAACTTCTACTTCAGCTCTCCGTTGGCTTTTGGCCTTTTTTTCAACTTTTCTTTTGTTTATGCATAGAACGGAGGGGCTGAAAGGCCAGTGTTTCTCTCCACAAACGCTGCATGTAGGTACAAATTTGTCTGTGTTTGTTTTGATGTCGGAAGCTGCGCCGTCTTGTTTGGTTTTGTTTTCGGCACTCATATTAGGGACGCTGCCATTTCTGAAGATTTTAATTTTTCGATTTGATGGTTACCGCATAACGAAGTGGCAACCTTTCTCTGGCTGGCCAATATAACATTTTATACACTATTATTCAAGTATATAAATTCACAAACTTACCCAATTTACCAATTATTCCATAAAACTGCCTGTTGTGCCCAACAGGCACCAAAGTTGATCTCGGAAGCCAACAAATTAACCTGTATAGTAAAAAAGTTGATTTTTGTTGTAAAATAGGGGTAGTACAAGTGGTTTAAGGATTTTCTTTGGCCTGTTATGACTATTGATATTAGTTGAACGTGCCAGAGTCGCTTCTGTAGATTCACCAAAGTTGCGTTTTGTTGCGCGATCGTTGCGCACCTCTTCGCAAGCCTAAAAACGAGAAAGGTCAGCAAACATAACTGCTTGCTGACCAACTATTTAGTTAACGCGCCCGGCAGGACTCGAACCTGCAACCTTCGGATTCGAAGTCCGGAACTCTATCCAATTGAGCTACGGGCGCCGAAATTATTAACCGCCTGTACTATAACCAGTTCCTGTATTTGCTGTCAAAACCTTTTTTACTTGCATCAGGCTCATGGTATTGATAACGTTATTGATGTTATGTATCTTACAGTACCAATATCGGCAGATAACATTGACTCAGCAAAGGAGCAGATTCTCGCTGCTGCCAAAGCTGGCGCAGAAATGCTTGAGCTGCGAACCGATTATCTACAGGGGCTTAGTATCGAATTGCTCAAGAGGCTCATCGCGTCAGCCAAGGAAACTTCTTTGCCGATTATCGTTACCTGTAGGGATGTAGCTGAGGGAGGAGCGAATGATCATTCCGGACAACTGCGCATTGAAATTCTACTTGAAGCCATCAGGGCCGGTGCCGATTTTGTCGATTGTGAATATGCTAACTTCAAGCAAAACCAAGACAGGCTAAGAGGGGCTCTTTCGGAAAAACCAAAGACGAGATTGATTCTTTCAGCTCATAACTTTCAGGGGAAATTTGCAGACATTGTACAGTTATATCAGGATATTTCTCAAAGTTGTCCCGAAGCTGTGCCGAAACTTGTTTATCAGGCTAATCATCTCAATGATTGTTTTGAGGGGTTTGACCTCTTGAGCAGTCGAAAAACTGATATGATAGTTCTGTGTATGGGACAGGCGGGGATCATTAGCAGGATCATCGCTAAAAAACTCGGTTCTCTGGTAACATTCGCAAGCCTTGATAACGATGCCGCCACAGCACCGGGACAACTAACAATAGGTCAACTCAAAAATCTGTACCGTTACGATTCCATTGATGCTGATACCGAACTGTTCGGCGTAATTGCAGATCCTGTCGGCCATTCGATAAGTCCACAGGTATATAACAGTTGTTTTGCCCATGCCAACCAGAACAAGCTCTATCTTCCACTGCTCATACAGAATGGTATGAAGGGTTTTAATGAGTTCCTAGATAACGTCAGAGACAGGGAGAAGCTTGGCTTGAAGGGTTTCAGTGTTACCATACCGCACAAAACAAATACTCTAGCTTATCTCAACAAGCATGGGGAATACATTGAACCTCTGGCTGCGAAAATCGGTGCCGTCAATACTCTTAAAGTCGGATGCAACCAGAGAATATCAGGCTATAATACTGATTATGCTGGTGCTATGGATGCTCTTGCCTCGGCGATGGGCATAGAAAGAAAACAACTGCATGGCGTTTCGGTTACTGTGGTAGGGGCTGGAGGAGTCTCAAGAGCGATAGTTGCCGGACTGACCGGTGTTGGCGCGAAAGTCGTTATCTATAACCGTACCGTTGCAAAAGCAGAACAGTTAGCGGAGGAATTTAACTGCAAATTTGCACCGGCCAGTGCACTGAGCAACTGCGATGCGGAGGTGATAATAAACTGCACCAGCCTGGGGATGTATCCTGAAACTGACGTTACGCCTGTACCTCAAGAAGTGTTGAAGCAGGGTATGGTTGTTTTTGACACCGTTTATAATCCAATCGAAACGCTATTACTGGCTCAGGCAAAACAGGCAGGGGCTAAAACTGTCAGTGGAGCAGAGATGTTTCTTGGCCAGGCATTTGCACAATACAAACTTTTCACAGGCACCGAAGCCGACAAAAAAATTATGCGGGCAGCAATCCTTGAGTGTCTTTGACGCTTACCTTCGACCATTTTAGTCAGTACCGTCCAAAATGGTCACATTCTTTTTAATCGACTTTGCGCATTGGTTTTGCCGCAGAATCGTCAAAACGTTTGCATCTAAAACAGTCATTTTCTGAAAATTTACGCCAACTCCACTCACTGGAAAACGAAAACATAACTTCTTGTACACAAAGTAGTTATAGAATAATAATTTTTTCTTCCCGGTTTGGCACGCTCGTTGCAATATGTATAAGCGAGAATGATAAATAATGAAAGGGAGGTAGGAGCGATCAAAATAGAAGTAGAGTTTAGGAATACATATGATCGTCCTTGTAAAAGCTACTGTTCTGACCGTTGGGCTAAAGGATAAGAACAAGGCGTTGAAACAGTTGCCCATCAGGGTAGTAAACAGGCGTACAGGATTGGAAGCGTCTGGCTCTTTAAAAAATGAAAAATTTGACAGCATTATCAGTAACTGGGAATTGCCGGATATGAGAGATGGGTTATTTCTAAAAGGGCTTCGGAGGATAAAGCCTGATATCCCTACGATAGCGGTGGTGAAAGCCGGCGACACCCAACAGGAAATTTCCGCACGGAGTTGTGGCGTCTCAGCAGTATTGACATCTGATACAACTGATGAGGTTTTCCGCCAAACTGTTGCAGAGATACTTGGACTTGGTAGTGCTGATTCAATTAAGGAGATCAGTGCTGTTGCAGATGAGATAGCGGAACGCTGAGGTTTGATCTTTGGTCTACCTCAGACCGGAAAATCGAGCCTGCACCGAACAGTGATAAAGTGGCTCGGCTACCTTAGCAAAAGCACGGATTATCGGGAAGAGAGGAGAGAAACTATTAAATTGACTTCTTCTCCTCCTCCATAGTGGGTTGTTGCCGGACAGTGATGGAAGGTCACGACCCACTCAAAAGCGAACATGGCCTCGGCCATGATAATGTATAGATTTTTTCTTCTCCTTCAAGAAGACCCGGGCTTGCGACCGGACAGTGATAAATAGTTGCTTGCCCACCTGAGAGCAGACATGGCCTCCGGCCATGATAATTATAAATGTGCTCAAAAAGAGTTTTCTCCTCCTCCCACGAGATGGGCCTGGAGCCGGACAGTGATGAATGGTTGCTTGCCCACTCGAAAATAAGCACAGCTGATGCTGTGATTAATATAAGAATGGTTTTGAAGCTTGGGTTTGTTTCCCTACTGCAGAAAGACTTATGAACTGGACAGTAAAGACAGTTGGTCATATTGATTTTTCTGAGCCAATAGGGGCGAATGCATAGATCATCACCCAATGTTAGGGCCTCGGCCAAAGGTCACTGTTCGGTCTTCGGTCGGGGCTTTCTTTGTATCCGGCTCTCCACAAACTACCGCATCAATATCATCCGATTTCTTCGTCTATCCAACCCAAAAGCTCAGTTAAATCGTCAATGGTAATATCGCCCATGTGCGCGATGCGGAATGTCTGCTCTTTGAGCTTGCCGTAGCCGTTCCCAAAAATTGCATTGTGTTTTGCCTGAATGGCAGTGATAGTTTCGGCAACATTTATCTTGCGAGTATTCTTAATTGTGGTCAGCGTATCCGAGGCATATTTGGCGGGTGCGAACAAATCGAATTTTTCTTTTGCCCAGTTTCTTACGAATTCAGCCATCTGCTTGTGCCTTGCCCAGACGTTCTCCATCCCTTCATCAAGGAGCCTGTGACATTGATAATTCAGCGCCATAATATGCGGCACTGCAGGCGTTGTTGGTGTTTGGCTTTTTTCGCCAGACTTTGCAAACTGCTGGAAATCGAAATAATAGCCCCGGCCTGTAATGCCTTTGCTTTTTTCCATTGCACGGTTGCTGACGGCAAAAACCGTCAGACCCGGTGGAATGGCAAATGCTTTCTGTACAGAAGCGAATACCACATCCCAGCCGAGTTGGTCAAAATGCATCGGTAGCCCCACCATAGCACTGACAGCATCGACGAAGACTAATACATCAGGATATTTTTTCTTCATCATTTCGCTGATTTCATAAACCGGATTTGTCAGGCCGGTACTTGTTTCGTTGTACACTATTGTAACAGCGGAATATTTGCCTTGTGCCAACTTTTTGTCAATCATCTCGGCCGTAACAGCTTGGCCCCATTCGACTTTCAATTCCTCGACAGCCCTGTCGCAACTTCTGGCTACGGTTGCGTATTTATCGCTGAAAGCGCCGCACATTGTGCAAAGTATGGTTTCGTCATGGTCCACACAATTACGGATACTGCCTTCCCAAACTCCAGAAGCGGAAGATGTGCTCAAAAATACATTCTGGTCGGTGTGGAGAATTTTTTTCAGCATCTCTACCGTTTCGCTGTGCAGTTGCGTATATTCTTTACCCCTGTGGCCAAGGGTGTATTTGCTAAGCTGAGCAAGAACTTCTGGCAACACATGCACCGGGCCGGGAATGAACAGTTTGGGAGGATTTTTCCAGTCTACCATTTTTCTAACTCCAGTAATAAGTTTTTGTATACATTATAATTTGTTTATCGCTAAGCCGGTAAAAATCTTCGGATAAAAGAAAGTTGATTTCTGAGGCATTTTTTCATTTGCCTCCGCCACAGATTTCACCTGCTCGATCCTTGTCGGATTCATAAAGAAGACGGCCCGACTCTGTCCACTATCCACTTTTTCGACAGATTTGTCAATGGCATCACCGATGCCCTTAATATATTCGATATTGTTCTGACCTGCCAGTTGTTTTTCTCCGATGCCGAGAGCTTTTTCAAGAATTAACAGGTGCAAAATATTCACATCTAGTGATTTGCCCGCCTGGCTCAAATCAGGTGCGGTGGCGTCCATACTGGCGATGGTTTTGAGCGTTACGGCATAAAAAGCCTTGTCGGCGGCATAAATGCCGAAGGCATTTTTACCGTTTCCAAAATCACCCTTTATAAGGTCGAACATTTTCTGTTTGGCCAAGGGCTTATCACCTTTGTCGGTAAATGGATACGTGACAATATCAAAGTCGTCATATATCTCGGCGAGAACTTTTTTAACATCAAAATCTGGCAGATTCGCAACGAGCCGATGAGTCGGCAGAATGGTTAGGCCTTCATTACGCATATTCACAAAGGCCATCATTCGATATTCGGCTGCCGGGTTGTTCGTTTGTCTCCAGTAATTCAACGCGGTTTCGTATCGATGGTGCCCATCGGCAATAATGGCCTGTTTATTTGCCATCATCTCGGCAATTGCCTTTATCTCCTCATCTGATTCAATAGCAAAAAGCCTGTGTCTTACATTGTCGTCATCTAAATAATCGACAATCACCTGTTTTTGTGATTCTGTTTTTGTGATAATTTTGTCAGCGATTTTTTCGGCATCATCATAGAGCATGAATATTTGGCCGAACTGTGCAGCGGTGGCATTCATAAGCTTTAGTCGGTCTGCTTTGGGGCCGTGGAGAGTTTTTTCGTGCGGCTGAACGCCGGCTCCGAAATCTTTTAGTTTTCCAAGTGCGACAAACCCGCTTCGCTGAAAACTTTCACCTTTGATATCAAAGTTTTGAACATAAGCATAAATTGATTCATCCGTATCGGCTTTTAATACCCCTTTTTCAATCCAGTCGGTCAGGTATTGCGCCGCGCGAGAATATTTATTCTCTGTATCGTTATCAGTCGGGTCGGTTTTGCCCTTGATAATTCTGACGACGTTGTATGGGCTTTTATCATAAAGTTTTTCTTGTTGAACCTCATTGATAACATCATAGGGCGGCGATATACACA
>CAZOPG010000071.1:0-7884 GCA_964581585.1 uncultured Planctomycetaceae bacterium
CATCTCTTGGTGCAAAAAAACCATTTTTGATAAGTTTGTCAACTTTGTTGTTTACGCCCCAACTGCAATCTCGCTGATTTACCATAAATTCTCTGATGCCATATAATATGCATGTGCCGCATATCTCTCTTTTTGTGCAGTTACCACAATCATCAGAATTGGGGGCACGGAGAGACGAGATTTGTTTTGAAAATTCTGAATTCAGAAGTTCATTCCAGCTAGATTTTGTTATATTTCCTGTCATAGGAATTTCACTTTCTACTGCCATCGGACAAATACATACTTGTCCATTTGAAGCAATATATATGCTTCGACTTCCAGCACCGCATGCTCCCGTATAGTCGGTTATCTTCAGCATATCTTTGGCGGGTTCAATGTGTGCAAATAAAGGATATTTCTCATGTAATCGCAACATTATATCTGAGGCCCTTTTAAGAATTTCAAACCTTTCTTTGCAAGTTAACCCATAGATAACATGTTTACATTCTTCAGTTTCTTCCGTGTTTGCGTATAACTCCCTGGCCCTTCCAAATTCAGTTTGGACCCATGCTGCCTGAAAACGAGCGGATCCCATACTCATCCCTTTTTCACACGTCTCTTCAATCATCATATAATTATCAAGAGTCAAATTCATTGGAGTACTGACAAACACACCACCTGAGGCTAACTTCTCGACAGAAGATACCGCTCGACGATATGCGATCTTTGACCTTGTAAATTTATTATGATACTCTTCGTTTCCGTTTATACATATCTGAACCGTACATTTATCCGCGTTATCTATAATAATCTCCGCGGTTTTGTCTCTTATGGCAACACCATTAGTAAGAATTCCAACCAAGTCCATATGCGAACAACAAAAAGATAATATCCGTTCAAATTCGGGATGAATAGTACATTCTCCACCAGTTAATTCTACCGTACAACAGCCATTTTTAGCTAATTCCGCCAAAATTGATATTACTTTATTAGCATCGATGGCATCTTCTCTTACTTCGTCAAATTCCCCATAGCAATGCAAACATCTAAGGTTACATGCTGATGTTACCTCAATTGAGACATGAACAGGATAGGTAGATTCCTCTGATCCGGTTCTGTGGATACTAATAGGCACCGGGGTGTCCACCTCAGATAGAAGACCTTTCTGGATACAATCTTTTAAAAAATTATGGACTTCTTTTTTTTTCGTGCCATACGCTTGATCGTGATGTTGTAAGAGGTTATTGTAAACTTCATTGCTTGTTTTTGCGCCATTGATAATTTTGAATATATCTTTAGCTATACCATTAACCATATGTATTTCTCTGAGATTTATTTTAAGAGGATATTTTTGTTGAGGGTTTATTTTAAAATCCCACCGATTGCTTTCTCCATCATTTCTTTCTGTGTGTATTGCAAAACGATGTCTGCCTTTACTAGGCTTTATTGCGGCCCATTTTGGCATAAGATGTAAATCGTAATGTGGTATTAAATAAGAATCCCACAAGTTCCGAACAGAAATTTCTCGCACGTTGTTGTTTTTAGATATTGCTTTCATGCTAAATTCTTCTTTCTTTTTAATTTAAATATTTAGATGAAGTATGGAGCAGTACTCTCAGATATGAATACTGCTCCCATACAGAGTTACTCCTAACACCAATCGCCAAAGAAGTCCGTAAGGCCTGCTAAGCTTACGGAACCAGTGAATCCAGCAGAGTCGCCGCATAATACACAAGTAGTACATCCACTGCAGGCAACACATACCGCGCACGTTGTACAACCAGATGCAATCGAAGTCGTCAAAAATGCAGGTGCTTCCATGTTTAATCACCTCCTTTCGTCTTAAATTGAAATTGTTAACAAAACCATGTTCTTCTTAAAATAAGAAACGACAAACTTTCGCGCGACAAACAACATTATTTATTTTGCCACCTAACAATTTTGCTTAAAATTTCTCTTCCTTTAGCTTCGGTTATTATGCCATCTACAGAACTTGCCTTGGAAGAAAGCTTAAACCCGTGACCATCAAAAAATGTTCGATGCACGGTACTTTTATCTTCAATAACACCAGTATCAAGGTTGAGGTCGAATAATTCATCTACGCGATGGTTTACTACAAACCCTTCAGGCCTCTCTGCCTCTTCCAATGTGAATTCCTTAGAATCTCCCGACATTTTTACATTTGCTATTGTGCCGGGGGATCGATAAGTTTTGAACATAGAGTTACGATGTATTCTCACATACCTATTTTGGTTTTTGACAAAAGTAGCTACTACTTCAAATTGGGCTTTGATTTCTCCGCCAGGATTGAGTTTTGGGTTTACCGCGATTCTCTGTTCCCATTTCGTACCTTTCGAAAACGATAGTTTTGGAAATTTGGGATCAATTTCTATATAATGTTTTTTGGGAGCATTGTTGGGTTTATCCGTATATCGGCCATCCAACTGCATTACTCTGGCTGCCTTGGGGAGTTCAAATGGGAGTTTCAGGGGTTCTCCATTAGCAGCCAAAGGAGTTATACTTTCATAATGCCTAATTTCTCCTGTGTTAATATTATTGGCATCGAAAGCTAATTCTTTTATGGCATGTTGGAGATCTATGTCTGATACGGGATCGTCAGAATTTAGACCAATCGAGTTGACCTGCCCATTTTGAACTAATCGGGTTGTTGCTCTAACTTCACAGTTATAAGTCAGCACAGATATATTTTGATTCAAAAGAGGAGCAAAAGATATTGCTGTCTCAAAGTCCTTCTCAAAATTTGAAATATCGGGAAGGAGGTTTATTATTGGTGCATCCATTGCTTGTTCAAGGGTACCATCCGTGAACTCTAAATCATTCAGCCCCAAATCTGTCATATCGGCAACCTGAGATGGCTGAGCTTTAGTGGTATCGCCAAGGCCCTCTTGTGGAACCTCTGGCACCTGGGCAGTTTGTGCGATGCCTGAGTGTTCATTTGGGATTGAATCCGAATCCTTAGGACCGATGGAATACAATAGTGCCAATACCCCAATTATCAAAATACTTAAAGTTGCAAAATATTTTTGTTTCATGTTAAATCCTCCCTATATTCAAATCATCAATACATGCTCCAACTATCGATTCCATAGTGACCGCATAAAGAGCTTTCGAATAATTAGTATTGCTTGGAGGGTGTAAAAAAAACAGTAAATCTTTAGTAACCATTTGGAAGGATGTGAGTTTGCTGCATGAGGTTATATGTGCTGTTATACCGGCTGGAATTAATATCCCAACAGAGCCAGGACTGTCAGGGAGTAGTAAATGCTTATTATGGAGCTAAAGCGCCATTACATAAAGTGCTTTTATTAAACCCAATTGGTATTAGTGCAAATATGTCAAGGCTGCTGTCTAAATTCACAAACCTCGCCGTCAGGGCCTCGAAAATAAACCACCCATACACCGGGCCTAAACTCAACAGGTTCGCCTAAAAATTCTATCCCCTCTTTCTGCAGTTGCTCGATGTGTTTGTGAAAATCATCGACCGCAAAACCAATATGAATTAAGCCATGATCATATTGTTGGATCTCTTTAGCTTTGTTGCTGCCTGTAGGTTCATAGTATTCAAAGAGTTCAAGCATAGCGTTGCCGAGCTTGAGATGTGCAATACGGCACTTCGCTCCAGCTACTCCAATGACCCTTCCGATACGCTCATCAGATATGTCCAGCTCCATAATGACTTCCATGCCGAGTAGGTCGCGGTAAAACTCAAGAGACTTTTCCATGTCACTTACGCCGAGCCCTACATGTTCCAGGCTTTTTATCATATCTAAAACTCCTTTTGTGCGGTTTTTTTCAGAACACTCTTGATGGACTCAACGTTCGGTACGGCAACTGTTTCAAGCCTCTTAGATACAGGATTTGGGATGTCTAAGCTGGTGATAGTTGTTATCGGCCCGTCAAGAGAATTGAAGAAATGTTTCTGGCAGTGTTCAGCAATCCGTGGGCCGATCGACTGGCTTTTCGGAGCTTGCTCGACAATAACCATTGTGCCAGTTTTTTTCAGTGAGTTGCCGACGGTTTCGTAATCAATATCATTCGGACTAATCGTCAGCAAATCTATTATTTCAGCGTCAGTTCCATCGGCACTAAGTTGTTCGGCGGCGCTGGTGCACAAATCAACGGCACTTGAATAACACAGTACGGTAACATCGTCTCCTGGACGTACAACTTTTGCTTTGCCCATTTGAATAAAATAATCCAGATTTTCTTTCGGAACGTCGGATTTTACGGAGTAAAGCTGATGATGTTCGACCATTAGCACGGGATCTTTGCTCTGCATGGCGGAATTGAATAAGCCAATATAATCAAATGCGTTTGACGGTGCCAAAATACGCCAGCCGCTGAATAATGAAAACATACCGACCGGGTCGCCAGAATGTTGTCCGCCGTAACCACAGCCAATTGCTGTTCTTGTCCGAACTACCACCGGCATATCAGTTGAATTGCCATACATGTGTCGAAGTTTACCGATCTGATTGAAGAGTTGGTCAGCGGCAACTAATGCAAAATCAGGGAACATAATCTCCACTATAGGTTTCATACCACTCATTGCTGCTCCACCGGCAAGACCTGTAAAGCCCGCCTCCGAAATCGGTGTATTTAAAACGCGATTGGGATATTTCGCCGGCAAATCTTTTGTTGCTCCATACGGTCCGCCGCCGAAATTAGCAATTTCCTCTCCGAGAACAAAAACGCTATCATCTTTTTCGAGCCATCTGCCTGTAACAGCGGCAATAGCATCGGAGTAAGTCATCTGCTCAAACTCAGAGAAATCTTTCTTTTCACTGAAGTTTATTTCATTAAATTCACCGCCGTCACTTCTAAGGCCTGTCTCTATCGATTCGGGCTCAGGCCAGAGCTCGTCTTTGACAAATAATTTATTGTCCTTCGATATTGTGCAGTATTCAACTGCGTTTTTAACAGTTTCGACAGCTTTTGCTTTGATTGTATCAAGCTGCTTTTCTGTGAAGAGGCCATGCTCAATCAATTGGCGAGGAAAAGCTGTATAAGCGTCAAGGTTTTGCCATTTTTTCTCTTCTTCTTTGCTGCGATAGCCAAAATTACTTCCAGGTATAGGGCCAGCATGGTGCGGGTATCTGTAACATTTGGCCTCGATTATTATCGCGCTGTTGGTTTTGCGCACATAATCAGCTGCCTCTTCGGTTGCCAGCATAACTGCCAATGGATTCATACCATCAACGATTCGGCCCGCTAACCCATAGGCCATCGCCTTGACAGCTAAGTCGTCCGTAGCGGTTGTATTTTTGATGTTTGTAGCGACGGCATAAAGATTGTTCTCTATGAAATAAATGATCGGAAGTTTCCATGCACCTGCCAGGTTGACCGCTTCGTGAAATGCGCCCTGATTTGTAGCACCATCGCCAAGGAAACAGACTACAACGTTACCGGTGTTATTATGCTTTGAGGCAAAAGCTGCTCCTGTTGCTAAGGGCACGCCGCCCGCTACGATTGCGTTTGTCCCAACTACTCCGATCTGCGGATTTCTAAGATGCATCGAGCCGCCTCGACCGCCGCAACAGCCGATCTTCAGGCCCATGACTTCGCCCATTAGCTCGGTTACTTCGTTCTGAATGACATCAGAGATCTCTTCTTTGAGTATGTCGAAGCTGTCGGCCAAATAATAGTTGAATATTTTTGCGAGATAATGATGATGGGCTCGATGAGTTGAAGCGATTTTGTCAGATGCACTCAACGCCGCCATTGCCCCTGCTGCACAAGCTTCATGACCGATACTTGTATGAACCGGACCGTGGACACTGCCGTCGCTGGAAAGTTTCAATAACATGTTCTCGAATTCGCGTATGAGAAAAATCTCAAAGGCCATATTGGCCAGCGAATGTGAGTTCGCATTTTTATAATCAGATTCTTCGACTTCGATTTTTTTGTAATCAAAATTTGTTTTTAAGTTTTTACTTTTCATTATTCTGCCTTGAACTCCTGATTTCGTTATATTCTTTGATCATTATATTTAGTTCCGTTTCAGTTAAAATTGCACCCTCTTCAGTAGGTTCTGTCAAAAATCTTTTCGGCAAAGTGTCTGTCGAATTACCTAAGCCTTCACGATGATTGTATTGACGAGACTGCTGGGTTATGTTGTTGGCAAGTATCTCAAGTTCATTTTTAGTAAATTTTATTCCGGTTGTGGCTTCGATGAGTTGTAAGAGTTCATCCCACAGGATAAAATCCCTGTAGAATCGGCAGAGAATAAGCGAATCGAAAATCGCGGCACGGTCTTCGTAATCTATCAAGAGTTTAGCCTTGCCTTCGATCTGTTCCATTGGCATTTCGCCGGAAAGCTCAGGTTTGTAAAATGTACCTCGCAAGTGACAGGCTCCACGGGCACTTGTCGCATATGAAAGGCCCATTCCCTTGAGCACACGTGGATCGAAACCTGCCGGCTCCAGCCCTTTTACCTCAATCGCGATATCCTCAAGCCCGAATTCTTTGGCGGCTTGTTTTATACCCTTGGCGAAAATTGCGCCAATGCCTTTTTTTTCCGTAATAAGCTGATAAAGTTCAGCGATACGGTCAGGCTGATTGTAACTTATTTCGAAATCGATTTTACCTCGCTTATATGCCTCGATTGCAAACGAAGAAATGTTGCCGGCACTCATTGTGTCAATTCCAAGCCTGTCGCAAATGTCATTTAGCCAGGCAACTTCTTCCAGGCCCTCGATAGCGTTAAGTCCGCCGATAGCGTATATGGTTTCAAATTCAGGCCCTTCCAGTGTCAGCCCCCTGTGCCTTCCATGCTTGATTTTTGAAAGGTTTGTGCATTTAAGAAAACAAGTTGGACAGCCACAGGTTTTAACCTCGAAATTATCCTGCATATAATCTGCCGATATCGTTTCCCAGTGTTCAAAATGCCCGCTCTGCCAGTACCTGGTTGGAAAGCAGTTCACGGCATTTACGTTGGCTACCTGCATCGCCGTGCCTAACTGCTGATAGAGTTTAGTAACCGGTGATTCTTTTCCTTTCTTTGCTATTGCTTTAATAATATTTTTCAATAACTCTTCGTCTGCAATTGGACATTTTTTAGTACCAGCAAATGCAATTCCCTTAACATTTTTGGAACCAAGAACCGCACCCATGCCGCCCCGGCCAAGGCTTCGCCACCGGTCAGCTTTGATGCAAGCAAAGGCAACCATATTTTCACCGGCCGGCCCAATGGTGATCGCGTGGGAATTTTCGGGGGAACGCTTCAAAATATATTCTTCGGTCTCGACAGTGTCCTTGCCTTTTATTGCCGCGGCATCCTGAAAGACAACACCATTTTCATCAATTGTCAGGAAAGAAAGTTTATCGCATTTACCAGTCAGGATAATCGCATCTGCGCCGCAGCCTTTAATTTTTGGTGCAACGGCGCCACCACAATAAGATTCACCATATCCACCGGTAGCAGGGCTCTTGGAATAGACGCCAAATCGCGATTGGCTCCACATCTTAGTGCCCGTAATTGGCCCGGCAGCGATAATAAAAACATTCTCAGGACTTAAAGCCCCAACTCCCTGAGGGTTTTCATTCAACAACAAGTGCGTCCCTAATCCCTTGCCACCAAGAGTTTTTAGAATTAACTCGTCAGGAATTTCTTCGTAAGAAAACTTCTGGCCAGATAAATCTATTCGTAAAATTTTATTAAAAAATCCATTCATTGTTTTAATGATCCTTTTTATTTCAGTAGCCCAGCGTTACGCCACCATCGATATCGAAAATGGCCCCTGTTATAAACAGTGCCTCGTTACTGGCTAAAAAAGCAGCCAGATAGCCGCATTCTTCGATAGTTCCGATTCTTCCCAACGGATGCTGGGCATAAATATATTTTCTGGCGGCTTCAGGGTCTTTCTGCTGGCCAAACCAATCCTC
>CAZOPG010000072.1:0-7877 GCA_964581585.1 uncultured Planctomycetaceae bacterium
CATGAGGTGTTATGGAGCGGATAAAAATGTTGCGCTTCAGATTAAATTTTGGGCAACGCTTCGGTCTGCATTTTTTGCGGAACCGGAAATAACGGCGGAGACGGGTTTGTAATCGCAAGGCACCTGAAAAACGCTGACATTGAAACGACGACAATAATATGCGGCGACGCTGCCAAAATCACCGGCGACGCTTTGATAAATTACGAAATCGCCAAAAAAATCAGCCTGAGAATTGAACATTTGAATCCCGCTAATGACGATTCGGAACAAAGAGTAAAATCACTAACTTTAGACAGCTATATCATAGTCGATGCCCTTTTCGGAACGGGACTTGACGGGACTCTTAGAAATGGATATGATATTTTAGTAAACACAATCAACGATCTTGGCGAAACGGTAATTGCCGTTGATATACCATCAGGACTTGATTGTGATACAGGCATACCGCTGGGAGCAGCGATTAGAGCCGAAGCCACAGTAACTTTTGTCGCCGCAAAGAAGGGTTTCACAAACCCCGTTGCTGAGGAATATACAGGCCAAATTTATGTTGCTTCAATAGGTATCAAATAGAGAAAATTATAAATAATTATTTTTAACTAATCAGGGAGTACGTTTTATGAGTCGGAATACAAAAGTTAACGTTCGTTACCGCGTGTTTGCCATAATTTTATTTGTTTTGTTTTATGGCTTTGCTTTGAGAACTGTAAAAGCTGCGGATACTACAACAAATTTCAACTATCCTGACGTAAATACAGGAACCACAGAATTTGAATTTTATGAAGGTCCGTCCCAAACAGACAAACTTGAGAAGATCATTGGTGGCAAAATCAAAAATGTTATCTTTCTGATCGGTGATGGAATGGGCATGGGCCAGGTAACTACGGCACGAGTTGCAACAGTCGGACTGGATAATATGCTGTGGATGGAAAAAATGCCGGCTACAGGTATTACATATACCCACTCTGCAAATGCAGCAGTTACGGATTCGGCAGCGGCGGGGACAGCACTGGCAACAGGGCTGAAAACTAATAATGGCATGATTTGTACAAGTCCTGATAAAAGTAAAAAATATCAAACGATACTAAATTGCTGCAAAAACAAAGGCATGGCAACCGGCCTTGTTGTTACCTCAAGAATAACTCACGCAACACCTGCCTGTTTTGCCTCACACGTCGAAAGTAGAGGTATGGAAGCTGAGATAGCGGAACAACTGCTAACTAATAAAGTCAATGTTTTGCTGGGCGGTGGCAAAGACTTCTTTTTGCCTAAGAGTATCGAAGGAAGCAAAAGAACTGATGATCTTAATCTAATCGAACAGGCAAAAAAAGATGGATATAACTGTATAGAAACATCCGAAGAGTTAACGTCCGCTAAGGGACCTTATTTGCTCGGACTTTTTCAAATGGCAGCACTGAAGACAACAGGCCCTGAACCAAGTCTTGCGAAAATGACCAAAAAAGCTATTGAGATTCTAAGCAAAAACAAAAAGGGTTTTTTCATGATGGTCGAGGGTAGTCAAATCGACTGGGCCTGTCATGGCAATAACATAAATAATTCTATTCGACAGACACTGTTATTTGATGAAGCCGTTAAGGCAGCAATTGATTTTGCAATTTCCGATAAACATACGCTGGTTATTGTAACCGCGGATCATGAAACCGGAGGATTGGTTCTTAACGGAATAAACTCTAAAACCAGAGAAATGACAGTTCATTGGTCAACTAAGGGACACAGCGGTCTGCCCGTGCCGATTTATGCCTATGGGCCTGGCGATGGTGCTTTTGCCGGCGTTTATGACAATACAGAAGTGTCTCGAAAAATAGCGGCATTATTGAAAATCAGGAATTTTCCCTCAGCAAGAAAATGAACGGAGATTCAGCAATATTAAAGGTAGATGCAGCTTACGGCCTAAAAATAAAAGCCGGGAATAGGGTACAAAAAGGGGAAAAACTCGGACAGGAGCCCGGCAAAACAGAGCCTTTAATCTCGCCGATATCAGGAATAGTAAAGAAGATTGTTTTCAACGGCAACGAGCATTGTTTTGAAATTCATATCGACATATCGCAATGAATCAATAACCGGTAGCGGTCAGGATTTGCCGGCGATCGTTCCGTAGCCAATAAAATTAAGGAACCTTTTCAGATTGAATATCGGAATATAAAGGCTCTCGGCCTGCTTCCTAACCTCCTGATAACCTTTGACGGCTTTTATCGAGGCCTCGTACTTGTCCATTGCCATTGGATCCATCTCTATATCATCCAAGCTCGGCTTTTCATTAATCTTAGGAGAAAGACCAAGCACAACAAAATCCGTATTGATGGTTACCTCCGTCTCAACTTTGCCGCCCCAGTTTTCAATAAGTTCCCTTATTTTTTTAGAGGCGCTAGCATCAATTCTGCCGTCAGCATTAAAATCAAAATCTCCCGTAACGACAAAGGTATTTGTTGCCCGGCTGTCCCATATCAGATTTATAATCAGGTCGCCTATGACAATAGGATTCTTCATTTTAGATTTTACGATTCGTGCTACGGAAGTAGTCTTATCGACATCGAACACTTCTATCTCGGCCTTTCCTTTGCCGTCAACAGGTATCGGTGCGTTTCTGTCGTATACCGAGAACGTCAGGCCTGGGTAAACTTTGTCTTCTGCCCCGATGTTAAGAAAGACAATGTTTGAGGAGGTCTCAATCGAGAGAATCTGGCCATCACTTTTATAAGCGTCAACCTCTTCATTGGGACGAGGCTTGATTGCCTCAAGCCTGGCAAGCGATTTTTTCATTCTGTCCTGGGTCAGTTTGAGCTTGGCCAGTGTTGCTAACAGTTCCTGTTTTGTTTTGTTATTTTCCTCTACCAACGCTTCGTTTTGGCCCGCCAATGTCTCAACCTGCTCGGTGGTTTTTTGCTCCATCAATGCTTTTAAATCGTCATAGCTTTTCTGAGCGTCATCAGCTCTTAGTTGTTCCAAACCTATCTGCTCAAGAAGTTCCGTTTCCTTTTCGCTTGTGGCCTGATGTATCTGCTCAGACTCGGCGTACAAGTCGTCAAGCTGCTGTGCCAACTCGCCGGCAACATCTTCAGTCGCTTCCAGTTTGTTTTTATACATTTTTGTTATTCTGAAAACTCCCGGCAGATTCGGCTCAGCCGAGGCCGACATTCCTTCGGGCATATCAGCTATGACCTCGGTGAATTTCGTCTCAACCGAAGCGAATTTTTCTTTAGCGCTGATTTCCTCCGATTCCACTCCTGTAAACATCTGGTACATCTGGTTGATATAGTCCAGTGTTTGGCCTAATCGGCTTTTTCGCCCTTCTTTTTCACCTACAAGGCCCTTAAGGTTGCGCACCTCTTTTGGTGAAGCCATCGCCTCAAGCTCTGTTTTTGAATCCTCAAGCTGAATACGAAAGTTTTCAGCGTTAAGATAGTATAGAACCGCGATCACTGTCGCGATAATAAAAAGCCCGACAAAGGTAATTACTGTGTACAGCATAGCGCCGTTTTGAGATTGTCTTGGAGCTGGCATCGCTTGGACTCCTGTCAAAAATTATTCTAATAGGTTATATTTCTTAGACTTATAGACCAATACCTAACACCATTATCGGCCATATTTATATCTCAGTCAACCAAAAATCTTACCTAATTCCTCATTATCACCTAAATCGTGGTCCAAGAGCCTGTATTTCCACTGTTTTCTTGCCATTAGGGCAGTTTAAGATATAATGCTATGGCGATGTACAGAATTATTTTGCCAATTCGATATTTCATAAAAAGACGAATAACCTGTCTTGCCGTTATTGCTGTCGCGCTGTGCGTTTTCACAGTTACCGTTGTAATGACCGTAATGAACGGCTTGGTGCACGATTTTGCCGAGAAAAACCATGTCTTTGTCGGTGACTGTATCGTCGGAACCGACTCGCTGGTTGGATTTGCCTACTATGAGGATTTTCTGGCCCAACTGCAAAACACAGAGTTCGTTGCCGCAGCAGTGCCGGTAATAAAAAATTTTGGCCTTGTAGCATTACAGAACTCCAGAAATAGTGCCGGCCTTGAACTGATGGGCATCGACCCGGTCGGCCATAACAAAGTAACCAACTTCGCGGAAACTCTCCATTACCGTCGAGACGAACCTGAGCTTGCTTTTGAGCCGATATATGATTCCAATTTGCCAGGCCTCATCATAGGAATCGACAAGATGCTGGAGAGAGGCCCACGCGGCAACTACAGCCAAAAACCAACCCTGCTGAGATTGGACTACCTGGTAAGCTGTTTTCCCCTGACGCCAAAAGGTGCTCTCGTCGGCGGACTCAGCGGCGGTGTAAATGCTAAGGTATTCTCTTATAGTGACAACTCCAACAGCGGCCTGGCAAAGGTAGATGGCAATATGTTCTATCTGTCCTTCGACGAGGCACAGAGGCTTTGTGGAATGACGGCCCCGACCAAAAGGACCAGTGCCATCTTTATCAAATTCAAACCTGACATCGAGCTAAACGCCGGCACCGCAGAGGTAGCCCAAATGTGGAGAAATTTTTTCAAAATTTGCGCCGAAAAAAAACAGGCCTACCTGTTGGATAATGTTACTGTGCAAAGTTGGAGGAACTATCTGAGGGATACGATCGCTCCAATGGAAAAAGAGGCGACAATGATGATGCTCCTGTTTATCATGGTCGGTATTATTACAGTTTTTATCATCCTTGTCGTTTTTTATATGATAATTTCACACAAAAGCAAAGATATCGGTATCCTGAAAAGCATGGGAGCATCAAACTTCAGCATTATCAGATTATTCTTATATTTTGCCTTACTGATAGGCCTGGCAGGAGCCGTTATCGGCATGGCCGCCGGATGCGCTTTTCTGGCCAGGGTTAACACCATCGAAGATTTGCTATTCAATAAGTTTGGATGGCAGGTGTGGAACAGGGAAGTATATTCGATTGGGGATATCCCAAACCGGCTCAACGGACAGCTTTTAGCAATTATTTTTGTTTCAGCGATCGCTGTTTCACTGATAGGCGCGCTAATACCAAGTTGCCAGGCAGCCAAACGAAAATGTATTGAGATTTTACAGGTGAGCCAGTTATGAGTGAAAATGAAAACATACTAACCTGCGAAAATATTTTCAAGGCCTATCGTATGGGTGTGACAAATTTGGAAGTGCTCAAAGGCGTTGACCTTGAGGTAAAGAGGGGCCGGTTTCTCGCGATCATCGGTGCTTCCGGTAGTGGTAAGAGTACCCTGTTGCACATACTTGGTACCCTTGACAGGCCTGACGAAGGAAAGGTTAGCTTTGAAGGAAACGACGTAGCCAGGTTAAGTAACGGCAAATTGAACCGGCTGAGAAACAAAAAAATCGGCTTTGTCTTTCAGTTCTACCATTTGCTGGACGAATTAAATGTGGTCGAGAACATTGCGCTTCCGGCGATGGTCGCCTCTGGAACCCTGAGTTGGCTAAAATCCGCAAAAACAGTCAAAAAAAGGGCCTCAGAACTAATTGAAACGCTCGGAATCGCCGAAAGAGCCGGGCATAAGCCTTATCAGCTTTCCGGAGGGGAACGCCAAAGGGTCGCTATCGGCAGAGCCTTGATAAATCAGCCGCAGGTTCTTTTGGCCGATGAGCCGACGGGAAACCTTGACTCTGAAACAGGAAATGGTATCTTGGATGTCTTTGATAAATTGCGTCAGGCTGGACAAACGATTGTGATGGTAACCCACGACAAAAGAATCGCCGAAAGGGCCGACAAAGTAATAACGCTTGTTGACGGGAAAATATGATGGCACTAAAAATCTGGATGAACGACAAACTGGTTGACGAATCACAAGCCAAGGTCTCTGTATTTGATCACGGCCTGCTTTATGGTGATGGCGTCTTTGAGGGTATCCGCGTTTATGGCGGAAAAATATTCAAGTTTGATGCGCACTTGAAGCGTCTCTACGAATCCGCCAAAGTTATTCGTCTCGACATTGGAATAACAATCGAACAGATGGCATCGGCAACGCAGCAGACCGTCGAGGCCAATGGCATAACTGATGGATACATCCGCCAGATCGTTACTCGCGGCACGGGGCAGCTCGGTATCGATCCGTTCCTCTGCAAAAAGCCGCAGATCATTATCATCGCCGACAAAATTCAGCCTTATCCGGAAGAGCTTTATGAAACAGGAATGAAAGTAGTCAGTGCATCGACCGTTCGCAATCATCCACTGGCGATACCTCCGCAGGTTAAGAGCCTTAACTATCTGAACAATGTCATAGCCAAGATTGAGGCCATAGATAGCGGTGTACCTGAGGCCATCATGTATAATCACGAAGGCTTCGTTGCCGAAGCCACCGTCGACAACGTATTCATTGTCAGGAACGGTACGATTTTTACTCCGCCTATTGAAGCTGGTGCACTTGATGGAATAACCAGAGGCGTTGTTATGAAGCTGGCAAAAAAAGAGGGTATTGATGTTGTCGAAAAAAATCTGACAAAGTTTGATTTGTATATCAGCGATGAATTTTTCCTCACCGGAACCGCTGCCGAGGTGATAGGAATTGTTGAAATTGATGGCCGAATCATTGCTGACGGACAGCCCGGCCCAATCACAAAACTGCTGAGAGAAAAGTTCTTTGAATTCGCCCGCAGCAAAAACAACTCTGATTAAGCTTGTTGTTGACAAACGGGACTGTCATTTGGAATTATAAGGAGGCCAGCACAATGGAATACGACCATATTGGATTAATTACGAATGAAGTAAAACCGGGCGAATCTTTTGTTGAGGCCACCAAGGTTTGGGTTACAGACGCAAAGGAACATCCTTTTAGGGCCGAATGGTTGCGCTTTGAGCCGGACTCATCCGCTCCAGAGCCTATAAAAACTCAGCCGCATGTTGCTTTTCGTGTTGATAGCATTGAACAAGCGTCTAAAGGACTGAAGGTTCTGCTGGAACCATTTGATGTCGGCTTCGCCACCGTCGCCTTTTACCAGACTCCTGATGGAGCCGTTATCGAATTTATGAAATACAAGTCTGCTTAAGGACACTGGACAGAATATGACAAATAAAAGTTTTGATTATCCAATACAACCGATTCCTTTCACGGCTGTAGAAGTAACGGACACATTCTGGCTGCCCAAAATCGAAATCAATCGGAAGGTTTCCATACCGCACAATTTCCAGATGTGCCGGGAAACCGGCCGAATTGACAATTTTTCTAAGGCCGCAGGCTTAATGGAGGGAAAGCACCAAGGTTATCCGTGGGGTGATTCGGATGTCTATAAGGTAATTGAAGCCGCTGCCTGTTCGATGGCAGTCCACCCTGATCCAGAACTCGACAATTACGTCGATGAATTAATAATCAAAATTGCTGCTGCTCAGGAACCAGACGGCTACTTATACACAGCCCGTACAGGTGACACAAAAGATATGCACCCTTATTGTGGTCCAACACGATGGTCACATCAGTACAGCCACGAACTATTTAACATTGGACATCTCTATGAAGCAGCAGTGGCACACTATCAAGCAACGGGCAAACGTACGCTTCTCGACGTAGCTTTGAAAAATGCGGAGCTTATCTGCGAAGTGTTCGGCCCGGGAAAAAAGTTTCTGTCCAACCATCCAGAAATTGAATTAGCCATAATAAAACTTTATCGAATCACTAATGAAAAAAAATATCTGAATCTGGTAAAGTATTTTCTCGATGAAGTCCGAGCTTATTTTGGTGCGGGATGGCAGCACGACAGAGAAGCGTATGAGCAATACGAAGCTACAAAACACAGTGTAATGGCACTTTATACCTTCTGCGGGATGCTGGATTTTGCCGTTTTAAGTGGAGATGCTGAGTACATAAGACTGATAAATTTACTCTGGGAAAATATCGTATCAAAACAACTTTATATAACCG
>CAZOPG010000073.1:0-7869 GCA_964581585.1 uncultured Planctomycetaceae bacterium
TTTGTGAAGTAATAGCTAATTCACTACCGTCACAAAGATTTATCAATGAGCCGACCATAGTCGTCGTTCCAATGTCAAAGGCGACGCCATAACATTGATTTGTCGTGTCGCCGGGCTCAAAATCTATCAGGTGATGGTCCGTCAAAACGGCTGTGCCTTTGTAATCGTATTGACGCAACAGTTTCGGCAGGTTGCGAAGCAAATTTAAATCTGTTTTGAATTTGCCTATCGCATCCTCTAACCTTAGCATATCTGCTAAATTATCCTCCATTGTCGGTGCGGTCAATTCAATATATACCTTATGAACCGATGGCAAAACTTCAGTTGGTTCTTCTGTTTGGGATTCAATAACTATTCTTTGCTGGCTGACAAGACGTGAACTTTCTGGAATGTAAGCCACGGTTTCATTGCGAATTGGTGTTTGGCACGCCAATCGCCATCCATCCTTCAACTGTTCTTCATTGAAAACATTTTTATCAGCTTCCAAAGGTTTTTCGGACCCAGCAGTTATTTTAACCTGACATTTGCCACATGTTCCTGCACCGCCGCATGGAGTATTAATGGTCAACCCCGTACGTGCTGTGGCTTCTATTATCTTAGTCCCCGGCAGCACGAATACACTGCGTCCGGAAGGTTGAAAAGTAATACGTATTTGTTGGCCATCCATAAATCAAACTCCAATTAAAAGCTGTAGCGAATCGCTGTATATATATTTGTATTATCCTGAAACTGGCCAAAGAATGTGTGAGGATAGTCTCCCCAAAATACGTTAGCACCAACTTCCACTGCCAGGTTATCGTTAACCTTGTAATTTATATTGGGCCGCATATACACATCTTTGTCGGACGGTGAAAAATAAGTAAATAAAGAGCAGGTCAAATTCTGATTCCAGTATAATTTTGTAATGCGAAAGGTTAATAAATGGCGATATTCTTCAGCTGCCTTATTGCCGGCAGGCAGTGTTCGTCTATAGTCTCCATAATTAAGCATTTGTTCAACGTAATACTGCAGGCCTACGGTAAAATCAGATGCTATTTCCGGCAGGTCCTGTTCATAGCCTACAAGGTAGCGAATTTGACTGTTGTCAATGTAAGGCTCGTCGCCGGATCGGTCGTCACGAGAATCGTAGTAACCTAATTCGATATTTCCTATACCTTTGCCAACCTGCCCGCGTGCACTTGCCCCGTAGACATTGAGTTTTGGAAATGTATATCTGGAAGTTAACGTGTCAAAGCCGGCAGGGCTTTTCCAGTATCCCCAGTAACCGTATGCGGCAAGTTCATAGCCGGATACATTTTTCGATACCCGCATCGCCAATTCATCATCATCAAACCAGTCATCCGGCTTATCAGTGCGAACGATACTGTCTGTTCCAGCAATTCGACTGCCGTTCCAATAAGATAAACGTTCTCCGGTAATGAATCTGTCTGAGTCAAACCTCGGCGTATACACTAAATCAATATTAGCCAGGTCAGTAAAAAAGCTTGCCTTGATCGCATCAGAAGGTGCTTTGAGATATTCAGTATCTCTTCCAATGAAAAACGCCTGCCAGTCTTTTGGGAAAAGATCGTTAATGAATAACAGATCGCCCGTCCCCCAAGTTAATATCTGCCGACCCAGCTTTAAATCCATAAAATCAAAAGGCGAATAGGCAACACTTGCCTCTCTTAAATCAAGAAACCCTTCGCCTCTTTCCAGGTCAACTGAGTGATTCTCATCTACCCAATCATAATACAGGTCGGTAGTTACCTTGAAAGTAAAGTCTTTCCACAGTTTTTCCATTTCTAACTGCAACCTAGTTTCACCAATGGAAGCGTCTTTTTCGTGCTTATCATTTCCCAATCGGTAACCACTGCGTACTTCCCAGAAGCCTGTTATGTCCATCCATGGTTGCTCTAATTTCGTTTTAGCTTCTGCCTCATCCACAGATGGAGCGATTTTCAGCCCGCTGGGCAGCGACGGCTCAACACCAATGTCGTTAGTATCTTCAGATTCGATTCTTAAGCCGCTTGGAAGAGTCGGTTGATCCTCCTGGTTTTGGCCATTGGACAGGCCTGCTGGCAGAGAGGGTTCATCTTGGGCATAAGCCCAAGGGCAGAAAAGCAACAGGACCATTACTGAAACTTTTAATATTTCGTTTCGCGGCATTGTAAATGGTTTCATTTCAAATACTTTCTTGCAGGTTTTCTTAGATATCTTTCAGTAAAGATATCTTCGGGGATACCTAGGTCATATTTTACATCACTATATTCCAGTATTGTATTACCCTTTGTTCGCAGATCGCTCATTTTTGCTTTTGTTACCGTAGGCTTGTCCTGAATCTGCTTGACTTCAAGTGCTTCATATGTTCGATATTTTTTGCTTTGCTTGTCATAGTAATCTGTTTTAACAACTACAAAACTTTTGCGGTGTATCCACATTTCAAAATACGCAAACTCAACAAGTTTTGGATCTTTCGGCGTATTCTTCAATACATAATAATCCTTTGTTGTTTTTACGAGTTCATGGACATCATCGTTAATACCTCGCCCGGAGACATCTTCGTAAAAAAAGTGAGATCCTATAAAACTGGTTCGTTTGTCAGTTGCTGAAATACGTTTGACTAAATCCAAAGCGGGCAGGTACATCCAGCGGTCATCGTCTTTGTCCAGACGTTTCCATACCATAAAAACGGTCTTGTAAATATCTGCGGGCCGATGAAAAAACGCATATATCTTCTGCTCACCACAAAAACTATCATCCTTGCCTTGCTCTTCTTCAGACAGCTTTGGATCAGGCTGGTCCCATTGAAGAATGGTAAGCTCACGATTACGCTGGCGGTTCTGACTATCTGTGATGGTCATCTTGACCCTGGCACTTCCATCTGAGCCTTGATAATAGGCTACGCGGTTGGTGTTATTTACAATTTGCTCGACGGAAAGAACTTTTTGTTCTGACATTTTTTCCGCAACAGTACCTGTATTTTCTGTTTCGGCTATCATGTTACTGCTAACATACAATAACAGGGTTAATACAAGGATTGCTAAAGATATTTTTTTAGTCATTTTTAGTTAGCTCCTTTTCATTAAGGATTTTACATTTTTCACGTCTTGACAATAATCCACAACTCATTGCCATAACTGGTATGGCCACTACGCTAACCCAAGTTAGCCTGCCCCAGCCGACACCAGCATACTGATGCATCGTTATAGCTATCAACGCCACCAATGTTACTGACGAAATCGCACAGGTTACACAATTACAACCAGTACCCAAAACCTTTTTGGCTACGAACAGGCGTTTCTCCAGAACTCTGACCAGTGACGGAAGTATCAACAGTGTGGCAACTCCGGAAACCATCAATATCGAGGCTAATAAAGTACCAACAGTATTATAAGGTGTTAAAGGAGCAAGCAACAGCGGCAAAAAGCCTACGGCAATGACAATCACATTACGTGTAATTGCCCTGGCAGGTTCAGCAAATATAGCCGGTGCGGTTTTCTCCCATGTACCAAACGAACTGTACATCTGCCTGCTTCGTGCAAGGAAGTGAATTGCAAAATCAATTGCCAATCCCAGAGCCATCGAACTAAGTACCGCAACCGGCATGTCGTAATCCTTTCCTATCAATCCCACCGCACCATATATGGCGCCTATAGTAATTGTCAGCGGAATCATCGACAGCAATCCCCAAAGAGCTGAACGAAACAGAATCGTCATCATCAAAAACACAACCAGAAAACTGCCAATAAAAGCCTGGAGCATTCCACTTACCATCTTTTGCTGCCAAACAATATTAATGTAATTCAGTCCAAACCACTCATATTTCAGAGGTACCGGCGGCGGATTCTCAGCGATGTAATTATCGATAGCCTTTACTACTTTCGTCATATCTTTATTATCCCCGCTTGTAAGCTGAACCCAGATACTGCTCTTTCGATAGTCAGGTGTAACAAAGTGCCATAAATCGCCTGCCCGATGGCTGGACTGGTAAGTGATCATACATTGAGCAACAGCACTTGAACTGTCGGGAATACGATATTGCTCGTCTTTACCTTCAAACAATTCTCTGTGTACGGTACTTATAATATCTGCCAGCGAATTAGATTTGCCAACGATTTGAGTTTCCAAAAGTGCCTGCTGCAATTCAGTTTGATACTTCAGCACAGCCGGGTCCTTGAACACCTGATTTCGCTGTTTCTGTTGGTCAACAAACAAACTCGCTTCATCCCATGCGTCAACAGCATCGCCCTGGGCATGGTCAAGCTTTTCGTTTACCAACAGTGAGATTTTTTCAAAAGCTTCCTTACGGCTTTGGGAGTTTCTTATTGACTGGTTAACCATTTGCGGTAATTCAGTAAACACTTTCTGCGCCTGGGGCCAGTCCTCTTTGTATTCAATTGCTCGATTTTTAGCTTGTTGTGCAAAATCATCTGTAAACGCTTCTGGGCTAAATTCTTTATCTTCAGCGGCAAGTGACAGATATGCCATATATGTCCCGCCAAAATGATCGTTCAGCACCTTGTCGGCTACACGAATAGGATGCGATTTATTGAACCATTTAACAGGGTTATCGTTGATATTGATTTTGCTCATTCCGTAAACAGCAACTATGATAACTACGGCTGTAACTGCCAATATTGGCTTTGCCCAGCGATATGTACCAACTCCAATACTATGCAGAATGCGTTCCATAGCGGTTGTATGTTCCTGCTGGTTGGGGATATGGACAGCACCAAACTTTTCGAGTGTTTGAGGTTTTACGAACATTATGTACGCGGGGATAAATATTATCGTAAGTATCCAAGCAATCATAATACCCATCGCTACAAATATACCAAACACCTGTACCGGTGGAATTGGAGTTAAAGCCAGCGAAGCAAACCCGGCAGCCGATGTTAGCGAGGTATAAAGCATTGGTACAAAGAGCTCATCCATAACCTTGAGCATGGTTTTGCGTCTGTCTTTGGTCTGCTGGTAAAGCTCAAAGAATTCACTGATAATGTGAATGGAATCCAGTACCGCTATCGGCATAATAAATATTGGGATCATGCTGCTCATTATGTGAACGGGAAAACCAGCTATGATAAGCATCCCCATAGTCAGAATAACCGAAACCATAGCCACAATCATCGGTGAAATAATAACCGCTAACTTACGGAAAAACAACAGCATCAGGACAAAGATCACAACCATAGCCGCCGGTGCCGAAATCGCCATCTGAATAAACATCTCTACACCAAATGTATCTTCAGCTACCGGCAAGCCGGTAATGTGATATTCCTCGCTACCTGAAAATTCGGCTATTTTTTCCTGAAGCGCTGAATAAACGCGATAACTCAAATGTTTATGTGTCAGGGGCAGGTAAATGCAGATCGCCTTGCCGTCTTCAGAAACCAAAGTACCATTAAGAAACGGTATCCGCTGAGCCTTTTGACGAATTGCTAAGGCCTCTTCTTTTGTTTGGGGCGGCTGCGGCATCAACCATTCAAATTTCACGGTTCCCAAACCACCTTGTTCAATGTTATCAACAGTAGATGGCGATATCAGATCAACTTCAACAACACCAACTTCCTGACCGTCTTCGGTCCAATGAAGCGTCTTGGCATATTCGGTCAACTCGTAAATATTAGCGAGAGTTTCAGGATTAAACACACCATCAGGATGTTCGTCATTAACGATGCCGACCACAACCATATCGTAAAGCGATAATTCTTTTTTCATCTGGTTGTGAAATACGCGTACTGGCTCATCAACAGGCAGCATATTCTCTGGATCAGTATCAATCGAAATAGAGTTTAAAGCAGTGAAAGCTTTCGGCCAAATAGATGGCACTGCTGCCAATAGCATTACCGCAACTGTTAGCATCACAAGTACGGCTGTAATAGCTTTATATCGCCTGATCGAAAAATTCGTTATCGCCTGTTTAAAATTCATTGTTTCTCCTAATGTGTAAATATGGTATCCAGTCATCCTTAGCAAAATGGTCAGGCTTTGCACTGCTTTTGTCGAATTGATAACCCGCAAAAAGATGTTTTTTGTTTGTTGCCATCGCAATATCCCCCAGAAAAACAGTTTTATCTGGCAATAAAGCAAGTTTTTCAGGCTGCAAAGAGCATGCTAAAACTTTTGATAGCCTTTCTATGTATCTTGCGACTCTAATTCTCATAATATTCCCTCTTTCTGGTTAAATCAACTACAAAATTTTACAACTTATGGTTTGAATCTTTTAGCTATTATGTCTTACTAAGGTCTGTTTTTTCAAGTGCATTAAGTTTTTCAATAGTCTTTTCAGCCACCTTTTTCTGCATATTAAAATGCCTGACCATTCGTCCTATCAATCCCTGCCGTTCCTCTGGATCGTTGTAGTTTTTTAACAAGGCAGAAGTTTTAGCTACATTCTGCTCCACCAATTCCGGAATTTTTTCACTGTCGTGCCTGACTGCCTCTTTGGGACAAATGCTATGACACTTGCCGCAGCGGATACATTTGTCATTATCTATAATCGCTATGCCGGTTTTTTCCTGAGTGATTGCGCCTGTCGGGCAATAATCAACACAAATTCCACAACCCACACACATACTCTGATTAATCCAAGGCATCCTAATAACCTCCTTATCGCATATTTAAAATTACAACTCTTTTACAGATTCTGATTTAAAACTCGTTTCGTCGACCACCTCAACTTCATATTCAACAGGACAAGCTACTGAACCTGAAACTAGGCAATATTTTTCTGCCAACTGGGCTATTTCTTGAATTTTCTCAGCTTGATTTTCATCGCTAAGCGATACTTTGGCTTTTACCTCAACGCTGGTGAAGCGAAGGCCATTTTTAGTTTTCTCGACTTTGCCCTGTGCTTGCGAGGAATATGACCATATATCAACTTTATACTTTTTTACAAAATGGTAGAATACCAGCATGATGCAGCTATTAATCGAAGCAACAAACATTTCCTCGGGATTCAATGCTTGCGGGTCACCACCATATACAGTAGGTGGTCCAACTTGAGTTTCACATATACCACTCATTGTTATGTTAGCTGCTTTATCTTCTCGCTTGGATACTGTATTTGTAAAAACTTCCATTGCTAAACCGCATCTTTTTTTCTCAAATTGATTGGATTGCTTAAGAAAACGGACATGTACCTGTTGGGCAGGAACTGCTTGACTGATTGCCTTGACCAACAGAAAAACCTGAAAACAGTTTCTGCGTCTCAGAACTTCCACATTTTTCGCAAATATGTTTACTCTTTCCGGAACTTTTTTCCAGAAATTCCATTTTGTGTCCGCACTTTTGACATTTGTATTCAAATATTGGCATTTTTTTACTCCACCAAATTTCCAGGCTTATTTCAGTAAACCCTCAAGCATTTTCTCTTCATCGTGTACAACTTTGCCCCCCATAACCTTAGCAATATTGCCGCCAAACATCTTTGCCATCAGGGACATATTCATTTCAGACAGGTGTACCTTACCATCATCAGCTTCCCATACTGCCATGGTACAGGGCATCAAACATGATACATGCCGGTCTGTAGTTAGAACGCTTTTGGCATATTCAGCCTTGCAAAGCTTGATCAGCTTGACCCTTGGCTTAAAATCAAAGCCGGCACTGTTGATTTGCTGGCTGATATCTTTGATTCCCTTGACTGACCAACCCTGGTCAACAATTCTTTTTTGCAACTGGGCAACTGTTTCATCAAACCCAAGCTTTGATTCTTTGGTAACAATCATCATTGAAGGCATTACCAGGAACATGACGATACCACACAACACAAAGCCAATTGCACCGCCAATAAGACCTGCCTGCCAAGTTTTTTTGTTACCAGACGATGGTGCTAACTGTTTTTCGTTTTCTGACATTGTAAATCTCCTTGATTTTTATCAA
>CAZOPG010000074.1:0-7849 GCA_964581585.1 uncultured Planctomycetaceae bacterium
TCCAATCTGTCATATGGATCTTATACCGCTTGAGATGGATGAGACAGAAGAAGATGTGAGTATGAGACAGCTTACTGTCAGCGAAAGTGCGAAAGCTCTGATGGATATTGAAGTTGTACCTGTAGAACGCAAATTCGTTAGTGCTGTTGTTCGGATGACGGGCAAGGTGGATTACGATGAAACTAATATTGCTTATATTACTGCATGGGTGCCGGGAAGGCTGGATAGACTGTATGTAGATTACACCGGAGTTCCAGTTAATAAAGGTGACCACCTGGTCTATCTTTACAGTCCTGAGTTGATTGGTGCGCAGGAAGAACTGCTGCAGGCAATTGAAGCGGTTAAGAATACACAGGAAACTGAACTTGGTGTTATGCGTCAGATGAGCGAATCTACCGTCAAATCCGCTCGTGAGAAATTGAGGCTCTGGGGCCTGACGCAAGAGCAGATCGCTGAAATTGAAACAACCGGACGCGTTACGGACCACATGACAATCTACTCTCCGACGAGTGGTATAGTTATTCATAAAAATGCCATTGAAGGGATGTATGTTCAGACTGGTACAAAAATTTATACAATTGCTGATCTTTCAAAAGTCTGGGTAAAACTTGATGCCTATGAGTCCGATCTTGAATGGCTGCGTTACGGCCAGAAGATGGAGTTCTCGGTGATTTCTTATCCGGGTCAGATTTTCACAGGTACGATAAGTTTTATCGCCCCGATATTGAATGACAGAACCAGAACGGTAAAAATTCGTGTAAATGTCCAAAATACTGATGGGAAACTAAAGCCCGGCATGTTTGTCAAGGCGGTCGTTCGATCCCAGGTGGCCGGCAGTGGGCGAATTATGGATGCCGATCTGGTGGGCAAGTGGATTTGCCCGATGCATCCAGAGATCATCAAAGAAGCTTCCGGCAACTGTGATATGTGTCAAATGCCGCTGGTTCGGACCGAAGATTTAGGTTATGTGAGTGACGCCCTAGCCCTGATCGAAAAACCTCTGGTCATACCGGTATCCGCCGCCTTGGTAACGGGGACTCGTGCCGTTGTTTATGTGCGGCTGCCCGATACTGAAAAGCCAACTTACCAAGGCAGAGAAATTGTACTTGGGCTCAGGGCCGGCGACTACTACATTGTAAGAAGCGGCCTGAGCGAGGGTGAACTTATTGTTGTTAAAGGCAACTTCAAGATCGACAGCAGTCTTCAAATCATGGCCAAACCAAGTATGATGACCCCGCAGGGCGGCGGGGTAAAAGAAATCCAGAAAAAGAAAGATAAATAATATGGATGATCAACACATCTTTGAGCAAACAGCCGAGCAAAAATCTTTTATGGGAAAGATTTTGCGTTTTTGTCTGACTAATAAGCTCGTGGTCGGTCTGCTTGTTGTGTTTGTGATTTTTTGCGGAATTATAGTTGCGCCATTTGACTGGGAACTCGGCGGTGCTTTTCGTAGGCCCATTCCAGTGGACGCGGTCCCTGACATAGGCGAAAATCAGCAGATTGTTTTCACTGAATGGCCGGGGCGCTCTCCGGAGGATGTGGAAGATCAAATATCTTATCCTCTTACAGTATCATTATTAGGCGTGCCAGGCGTTAAGACCATCAGAAGCTATTCATTTTTTGGTTTCTCCTCTATTTACATCATCTTCAAAGAAAACATTGACTTCTACTGGTCACGATCCCGTATTTTGGAGAAGTTAAACTCTCTTCCGTCCGGCACCTTGCCCCAAGGAGTGCGGCCCGGGCTTGGGCCTGACGCTACAGCTTTGGGACAGATTTTCTGGTACACGCTGGAAGGTCGCGACCAGGACGGTAACGCAAGCGGCGGATGGGACCTTGAGCAATTGCGTACGATTCAGGATTGGTACGTTCGTTATGGTCTTCTGTCAGCGGATGGCGTTAGTGAAGTTGCCTCTGTCGGTGGCTTTGTTAAGGAATACCAGGTTGACGTTGACCCCGATGCGATGCGAGCCTATGGTGTAAGCTTTGCGGATGTTTATCGTGCTGTTAAATCATCGAATATCGATGTCGGCGCCAAAACGATGGAATTGAATCGCGTAGAGTATTTCATACGCGGTATCGGATTTATCAAACAGATCGCTGATATTGAGGACAGTGTAGTCAAGGTCGTCGATAATGTTCCCGTTCTGGTTAAAGATGTGGCTACGGTAATTCACGGACCGGCCTTGAGGCGAGGGGCTTTGGACAAAGAAGGTGCCGAGGCAGTGGGTGGAGTTGTTGTGGCTCGGTATGGCGAGAACCCGTTAGCTGTGATTAAAAACGTTAAAAAGAAAATCACAGAAATTGCACCCGGCCTGCCTTCAAAAGTTCATATAGATTTTTCAAAGGTCACGGCGGACGAACTTAGAAGATTTGGCAAGGAACACGGCTTTGCAGCATATGATAGCTCAGCAATCAACCAGGGTGTGTGGCTGAATTACTTCCGCCAAACCCCTGCTGATGACTGGCCGCGGTGGGCGACGATAAGTCAGGTTAATATCGTGCCTTTTTATGATAGAACAGGCTTGATCTATGAAACGCTCGGAACACTTTACACTGCTTTGAGTGAGGAAATTCTTATTACAATTATTGTTGTTATCCTGATGGTAATGCATTTGCGAAGTTCTGTCCTGATTGGCGGCCTGTTGCCATTAGCTGTCTTGATGTGCTTTATCGCAATGAAATTTTTCGGCGTAGACGCTAATATCGTTGCCCTTTCCGGTATTGCTATCGCCATTGGCACTATGGTCGATATGGGTATTGTTATCTGCGAGAATATCTTGCGGCATCTCGATGAGGCTGATCCTGGTGAAAATAAGCTTGAAGTTATCCACCGCGCAGCAAGTGAAGTTGGAAGTGCCGTACTGACGGCGGTTTCGACAACCATAATCAGCTTTTTGCCTGTTTTTATAATGACAGGCCCCGAAGGCAAACTCTTCAGGCCTCTTGCATTCACAAAAACTTTCGCACTGATCTCCTCGGTTATAGTAGCATTAACTATAATACCGCCAGCTGCTCATATTCTATTTTGTACTAAAGTATCTTTTTCCGGCAAGAAGATCAAAGTTGGGTTGCATCTGGCAGTTGTACTTGTCGGTGTCCTTGCAGGTTTCTTGCTGAGTTGGTGGGCCGGTTTGGCACTTCTGATTTTCGGAAGTTATTATTTGGCTTCTGACTATATACCTGAAAACATTAAATGCCTCGCTCCATGGGTTGCAAATATTCTTGTAGTTTTGTTTGTTGGCGTTTTGCTTACCGAGCACTGGGAACCGACAGGAGCAGAGCAAGGATTCCTTCGGAACTTCATATTTGTTGCCCTGTTAATCGGGTTGCTGCTGGGAGCTTTCAGAGTATTTCAGCGTTTTTATCCTACGATCCTTCGATGGTGTTTGCGTCATAAATTATTATTTTTATCAATGCCCTGTCTTCTTCTTGTATTAGGCGGATCGATCTGGGGCGGGCTGGGCAGGGAATTTATGCCGCCATTGGATGAGGGTTCGTTTCTCTATATGCCTACCACCATGGTTCATGCTTCAATTGGTGAGGCAATGGATGTATTAAGCAAACAGGATATGGCCCTGCGAAGTATACCGGAAGTTGATACCGTTGTAGGAAAGATCGGTCGAGCGGAAACACCTCTGGACCCGGCCCCGGTATCAATGATAGAAACTGTAATTAACTATAAAGCGGAATACATAACCGACAAAGCCGGCCGGCGAGTCAAGTTTCGATATGACAGAAAAACAGCAAGTTTTGTTCGTGATGATTTTGGCCAGCTTATCCCTGATTCGGATGGAAGACCGTACAGGCAATGGAGAGATGAGATTCAAAGTCCGGATGACATCTGGAAAGAGATAACAAGGGTAACCAAAATTCAAGGGACAACTTCGGCACCGAAATTGCAGCCAATAGCTGCCAGAATCGTCATGCTCCAAAGCGGTATGCGTGCACCTATGGGTGTTAAAATTAAAGGCCCGACTCTTGAGATAATTGAAAAAGTTGGTCTTGAAATTGAAAGATTTCTAAAAGAAGTTCCCTCAGTTGCCCCTGCCACAGTTTTTGCCGACCGTATAGTAGGTAAACCCTATCTGGAGATCGTTCCCGACAGAAAGGCTTTGGCCCGTTACGGCGTACCGATGCGTGCGTTTCAGGACGTTGTCGAGATTGCTATCGGAGGCAGGAAAGTTACCACAACGGTCGAGGGACGCCAGCGTTTCAGCGTACGGGTACGATATCAACGAGAACTGAGAGACCAGATAGAATCACTGGAAAAAATTCTGGTTCCCGCTGCCAATGGTGCACAAATACCAATTGTAGAGGTGGCCGAGATATCTTATGTTCGAGGTCCGCAGGTAATTAAAAGCGAAGACACCTTCCTTACTGGTTATGTTCTTTTTGATATGACCTCTGGAAATGCCGAAGTGGATGTTGTTGAGCAGTGCCAGGTATATCTGCAGGAAAAAATAGACTCTGCCCAATTTGTCTTACCTCAGGGTGTTAGCTATACTTTTGCTGGCAATTATGAAAATCAGCTGCGCTCACAGAAAACTCTTGCTGTGGTACTACCCCTGGCGTTGTTTATTATTTTCCTGATACTATACTTCCAGTTCAAGTCGGTTGCGACCACTTCACTGGTCTTTAGCGGAATTCTTGTAGCATGGTCGGGCGGTTTTCTGATGTTATGGTTTTACGCTCAGCCCTGGTTTCTGGACTTTGAAGTTTTCGGCGTTAATATGCAGAACCTTTTCCAGATACATCCAATAAATTTAAGTGTTGCTGTATGGGTAGGCTTTTTAGCGTTGTTTGGAATAGCCTCTGATGACGGCGTTGTGATGGCAACATATCTTGAACAATCTTTTAGAGATAATGAGCATGAAACCATCGAGGATATCCGTGAAGCTACCGTCCTTGCGGGCAAAAGGCGTGTCCGAGCATGCCTTATGACAACAGCTACTACAATATTGGCGTTGCTGCCCGTTTTGACCTCAACGGGTCGCGGCTCCGATGTAATGGTACCCATGGCAATACCATCGTTTGGCGGAATGACTATCGAAGTTCTGACCATGCTGGTGGTGCCGGTACTTTATTGCACCATAAAGGAATTCAAGGCCAAAGCCGGTTCCCGTAAAAAGATAATTGAGATTAGCCGATAATTGCACTATAATTCTTTCCTTGAATATTTTTTTATATGGAACGATTTGGCAGTTTCATACGTTTAAAAAAGAGGACGGATATATATTTTGTGTACCAGAGGCGAAAGCTTTGGAGAGATTGCTCTGCCGCATCTTAATGCTGTATATCGGGCGGCAGTGGCAATTTGTGGCCACCAAAGAGAGGCCGACGACTTAGTGCAAGACACTTTCCTAAAGGCTTTTGAACGCTTTGAGCTATTTGAAAAGGGAACAAATTGCAAAGCATGGTTATTGCAGATATTGCGAAATACCTGGATTGACAGGTTACGGCATCGAAAAATTGTGGGCCTGACGCTGCCGCTTGATGAGGAAATCGTTGCTGCAACTTCTAAGGATTATGAAACGGTATGGTCAAATGCGGACGACTTGATAGAAAATTTTTCAGATGAGCAAATCATTAAAGCACTGAGTGAACTGCCGGAAGATCAGCGGCTAACTTTGTTCTTGACCGACGTGGAACAATTAAGCCAAAAAGAAGTGGCCCAGATAACCGGCGTTGCTATTGGAACGGTTAAGAGCCGTGTCAGCCGTGCAAGAGCAGAATTGAAAAACAAATTAACTTTTTATGCTAAACAGATGGGGTTGATTGGAGGTGAAAAATGAATCACCTTACAAATGAACAATTAGAAGATATTATGCAGGGTCAGGATACAGACCTTACGCATTTAGATCAATGTAGTGATTGCCAGAAAAGTCTTGCTGAAAAACGGGCAATAGCTGCAAAGTTGCGTTCTGCTTTTATGTCGGTTAAAGCTGGCAAGGGTCTTGCGGATCGGATTCGTGATCAAATTAATCAGAATAGCGAAACCACAAAAAATATTAAGTCTATCCAGCAGACATGGGCAAATCGCCTGCATTATAAGCTTTGGCCTGCACTGGCAGCGGCAGCGGCTATATTCATAGCCTTGGTACCATTAAGTTTCTATGTAATGACGCCTTCGGCAGCAAATGCGGCGCAGGCTGAATTAGTTATGATCCATCAGCAGAATCTCGGTTCACATCGTGAATTTTACAGCGACGCCAACCCTGAAAAACTTGCAGAATATTTTAAGGACAAATTAGGCTTTACTCCCGCGTTTCCATGTACCGGCCAGGGGATGGAAATTCGAGGTTGTTGTTTAGTTCACTTTAAGGGCCGGATAGTTGGCAGCTACGTAGTTGATACGCCAAGAGGGATAATCTCGGTCATTGTTGTTGGCGATACACCAAAAGAAATGGGTATGACTTGTATGCCTGAGAAAAAAGGATACGACCAGAATATTTGGAAGGGTTCCTACGCTCAACAAAACATGGTTGCAGTTCGCCTTGGCGACCGTTCATATTGTGCCATCGGGGAAATTTCAAAAATCTCACATGAATATCTGAGTGATCTGCTCAGCCGGCTTTTGCCCAATACCCAGCAGCAAGACGATACTTATAACAGGCTTACGGGGGCTTCCAGAAAAAGACAATAGTAAAGTGGCGTTTTAGTATGAAGTTTTATGCTGAAATTTGATAAATCAAGGAAGTATTTGGAAAAATAACCCGAAGGTAAAATCAAAAATAGTTTGTCAAAAAGTTCGTCAATTTGCAGAGAATACTGACTCGTCGGCTAGTCGGATTAAACAAATTAAGGAAAAAATGGGGCAAATCCTCTGCTGAAGGGGGAAAAGCACCGGTTTTTGCCAATTATTTGGGGGTCGAGCTAAATTTTCCCCGTAATTTTCTTGCAATGTGGCTCTGTTGTATGTAAATTAGACGGGGATTTGTCGGAACTGAAGTTTCCGACTTTTTTATTGCCTTATAATCATTATTGGGTCGGTGCCCGAGTGGCTAAAGGGAACGGGCTGTAAACCCGTTAGCGAGAGCTTACGCTGGTTCGAATCCAGCCCGGCCCATTAATTAACTGGCGGCGTAGCCAAGTGGCCTAAGGCGACGGTTTGCAAAACCGTTATTCGCCGGTTCAAATCCGGCCGCCGCCTGTAGATGTATCTGGGGAATTGAACGGTCTGTACGGTGAAAAACCATATTTAGCAAGGGCTTATGGTTTCTGACTGATATCCCCCCTACCACCTTTTCTAATTTCTACAATTATTGCAGATTCTCCCTGCCTTTAGCCAAAAATGCAACCTATGCGCAGCGAAAAAATATGTCTATTTTTCAAGTTTTACGATTCGCGGAGTCCAGTATTGAGGTGCTAAAAGAATGGCGGACACTTGATTTGCCAATTATGCCGCCTGTTCCTGTTTCATTTCGTACATTTCCTCATACACTACAGGGCTTACATAGCCCAATGTTTTATGTCTACGTTTGCGATTATAGAACATCTCAATATAATTGAAAATATCTTTTTTAGCATCCTCAAAATTTTCATATATTTTATCTTTTACACGCTCAGTTTTTAGACTTCCGAAGAAACTTTCCGCACACGCATTATCCCAACAGTTACCTTTTCTGCTCATACTACAAATAATACTGTTATCTTTCAGCAAATCCTGAAAATATGGTTTGAATCCGTAGTAACCACAAATTTGCGTTTAATGCGGCTATATAGCCCTATATCACGCATGATGCGTCTAACTGTA
Source organism: uncultured Planctomycetaceae bacterium (assembly GCA_964581585.1). Classification (GTDB taxonomy): domain Bacteria; phylum Planctomycetota; class Phycisphaerae; order Sedimentisphaerales; family UBA12454; genus CAZOPG01. The sequence goes on from CAZOPG010000074.1 coordinate 7,760, forward strand.
TCTTGACAGCATTGAATTTTTTCTGCTTCTAAATCTCTGTAAACGGCGGAGCAAAATTGTACCATCTGGCGGGCGGTTGAAATTTGTACC
>CAZOPG010000075.1:0-7815 GCA_964581585.1 uncultured Planctomycetaceae bacterium
GGTTATAATCATCCTCAGGCATTATACCAAAAATTAGCTCAACAATACGAAGCTGAACGGCTTCTGACTTGAAGGAGTTTACTATACCTGCTAATTCACTAAGTTGTTTCTTAACTATTTCAAAGTTTTTAATCATTTTTACTTCCTTTCTTTTTTGCCCTAACTACTAAACGGTTCCATTTCATATTTTTTGTTCTCCGTGTCTACACAAGTTGCACACCCAAGACTAATGATTATTAAAAACTCAAACTTAATAATTGAGATTGTTTGCTAAGGTGGGATTCGAACCCACACACCTCGAAAGGTAGAAGATTTTCAGTCTCCCGCGTCTGCCAATTCCGCCACTCAGAGATAAAAATTAAATATCTGTGTTCTATTTCTTTTTTTTCTTCTTATTGGGTGCCTGTGTCAAAGCAGAACCTGCAACGGACTTAACCGTTTTGCTGGTTTTTTTGCTTTTTAACAATTTGCTTGCTTTCGAAGCAACCTTTTTTGAAGTTTTTTCATTTCTTGCCATTTTTCAATCCTTTCGAAAATTAGTTATCGGTGCACACAGAATGTACACTTCTACCGCTGGTTGAAATGAAAGTCGGTGTGCCTAAATACAACATCGCCGACCTTCATTCCCCGAGGCCAGCTCTCCAAATTCTATATACTATCTAATAAAGCAAAAATCGTGCCAATAAATCGACAAAACAGGCACGAAGACGTAATTGCTTATTTCGAAAGAACTTACGCCGAATGTAAAAAATTGCACAACCTATGTGCATAAATGCCAATATGCCAACTTGACAGGAAAAGATGGCAGAAAGGTAATCTGGGTACATTTTTGAAGGTGGCCAGTTTTTTTTTAATTCTAACATGCACTTTTTCTATTTCAATTTTCAATTTCTCTCTGTGTTCCCCGCGTCAAATCTTTGTTTTTTTCAATTGAATTTGTGCGGCGGTTTTAGATTGCCGCGTCGGCCTTTGGCCTCCTCGCAATGACGGTTTGTATAGATTTCTCCATTTTAGTCGAAATGACCCCGGCAAAGTATTGCCGGGGCTAACTGGTGTTGTGGGTTAAAGGATTCTGAATTCATTCCCTCCAAATAGCGCAAAACGTGCATGCAAAAACATGCGTTTTTCAAAAAAATAAAAAAAACTTTCTCTTTATTTACAAGCACTTACAGCCAAAACAACAAAAAAGTTTTGTCAAATCCAGCAGAAACACGCAAGTTTTCATGTAATACAGAGGGGCAAACAGAGTGTTTGCATCAGATTGGCGTTGTGGATGGTTAATCAAGTTCGACGCTTCCGTTGGTCGTGGTGTTAAATAGTATCGGCCGACAAACTTGTTCTTGGATTTTGCATTTTAATTTCATCCTCATATGGTAAAAGTTTCTGTCAATTTATATTTCCCGAACGTTGTTATGGCGGTCGGTGTTTGGGTGCTTCTTTTGTGGCGCAGGGTTCGCTGCGGCTATGCGTTTCGCAAAATCACTCTTACGCGTGGGAAATATGCTATTGTTGACCAGGATGATTTCGATGAACTGAATAAACATAAATGGCACTATACAACTGTCGGCTATGCCTGCCGATGTGTGTCTATCGGCAAAGGAAAGACCAGGGCGGTTCAGATGCATCGTCAAATAATGGGGGCACAGGGCAAAATAGTGATCGACCATATCAATCATGACGGACTGGATAACAGAAAAGTGAACCTGAGATTCGCGACGTTTTCACAGAATAGTATGAATTGCCGAATGCGAAAAAGAGCCGGCACAAGTAAATACAAAGGCGTTAGGTATATTAAACGAATAAATAGATGGACAGCAAGAATAGCATATAACAAAAAACAAAAATATTTAGGCTGTTTTGTCGATGAAAAAGCCGCGGCTGAGGCGTATAACGAGGCGGCAAAAAAATATCACGGGCAGTTTGCGATGCTCAATGAGTTTTGAAAATCAGGATTGTGCTTGCCAAATCCCATTCGTTTATTTTTTGCATATCGTTTTTTTGCAGAATCACTTTCGCCGTTAAGGGGAGAAAAACCGCCTAAAATGCATTATTGCTTGACAAAATGGGTTCAACAGTTTATTATAACCTGTGTTGGCTGGCTTAGTTATAGTTCTCTGGAAAATCGGTGATGAAGATGAAAAAACTATCAATGGTTCTGGTTCTGTTGTTGATTCTGTCGGTAACTGTCTTTGCGGTTGAATGGGAAGATTGGGAGGTAGTCGATAATATTTCCGGCAATCTCGATCAGGTGGCAATAGCTGTAAGGCAGGGAAAGGTGGCCATTGCTTATCAAAAAACGCCCGTCTCAGGCGGTGATGCCAAGCTTCTGTATTCCGAGTATATTTATTCATCAAAATACGGTAAGACTTTAACCATTCAGGATGAGTCTGTGCCCGATGCGGTAGGTACCTGGGGCACAAATATTTGTGGTGTTGCCCTGGACAACTGGAACCAGGCATATTTTGCTGTGGTGCCTGAGGCGGATGCTACTTTGGCCAGAACCCTCAAAAGGCAAGACCCTGCAACTTACATCCTTGATGACGCTCATATATACCCAGACACAACTGCTTATGCCAGTCTTGGCATAACGCATGAGTCTTTTGAGCTAGACTCCAATGACGATCTTCATTTTGTCTGGGCCACTGAAGTTTTCGGCCCACAGCGCATTATATACGCCACGAAGCCGGACTGGAAGATGAGTCCATCCGAAAGCAGTGACTGGGTTAGCACTGTAATGGCTACATCGGAAACACTTGACTTCGTTCGGCCATCGCTTACAACAGATTCTGCCGGTAATGCACACATCAGCTATCTCGATGACGACAGCGGCAGTTCTGTCTTTTATACTCCGGATTTTGGCACCACAACTTATACTACTGGCTATTGCGGAGTGGGCACCCCTGGCTCACGGCACGATATTGAACTGTCCTCGACAGGCAAAGTTAATATAGCACATATGGATCTTAGTATCGCCGGGGAGATTGTGATGGACAGAGATTATTATGGCGACGGCACATACTGGTACAGAACGGTTGCCATATCTGGCATTGATGCTCGCAATTACGGCTGGTTCGGCACAGCTCCCTATCTTGATCTTGAGCGTGACGGCAACGGCAATATGGTGATGGTTGTGGCGCACCTGGACGATTACGACCTTGGCGCCTCTGCCCAGACGATTGTTGAATACCACACCTATGCGGTTGCAGTGGGCAGGTGGACCAAATTTACGATAGGTACTTTTAACACAGGCCTTGATGCTGCCACAGGTCTGCCGAGTTTTGTTTCCGGCCTCGACCTTGAATTTGATGAGAACGGCAAACCTTTCATATTACTGGTTACAAAGCAAAGCCCAACAGGCGACAGTAATGCCCTTCTTCTTACTACAGCTTTTTCCGGTCCCGAGTTTTGCGGCGACCATTATACGCCTTATCTGTCTGGCGACTATAATGAGGATTGCGATGTAAATACGGACGATCTGCTTTCAATGGCGCAAGACTGGCTCAAATGCAGCGACCCGGCGGATGGCAATTGCAGCGATGCTGGGGTTAAGCCCGTAGCAACAGATGGTTTTCCGCCTATTATGGAGATAGACGGCCAGCCCCACTTTCCAATCGGCTGGTACTGCGGCTCCACTGTCATAGATCCTAATTGGGATTCCGAGACTCTGACTACTACTACTTCTCTGACAGAAATGACTCAGAATGCGACAGATTTTCTTACTGAAGTAGCCGCTACAGGGGCAAACTTTGTAATGCCTTATTATCTTCATTTAAGTACTTACTATGCCAATAACAAAATAGCATTTTTTGAAGCCAGTCTGACGGTGCCGCAAGTCAAGATTATGGCTGGGTATTATGAATCATATCTCTCAGAACCTCTTTGGCAGTATGTTAATTTCTGTTCGGGTTATGACTCATTATTCGGCTGGTACACTGCTGATGAGCCAGAAGCACATGGCACGCCAACGACCTCATTGCAGAACCTATACAATGATATAAAAACATATGACACGGGTAATCACCCGGTGGTGGTAACACATCACGGTCACTGGTATGGTGCAACCCCATATTTGTGGCCGACCAGACACGCAGATATTATGACAACAGACCTTTACCCGGTTAGTGGCAGTGTTGAGTATGGCTTAGGAAATTCACTTTGCCCTTACTGGGAGGTGGCTCAAAACGCCAAATACTATTCGAAGATTGCGCAACAGCAGAAACTTGGTCCGTACATAATTGTTCCGCAGGCATTCGGTGGCATGGGTGGATGGCGTCTGGCTACATACAACGAAATGCGTTATTTAACTTTTGCTCCGGTTGTTTATGGAGCACGAGGTGTATGGTATTTTATCTGGCGTCCTATGGGCAATACGACTCCGGAAGAAAAGGAGACGTTCCGTAATACAGTTGCGACACCAATTAATAGCCAACTCAATTCTTTGGCACCGGCTATTATGTCAAATTCGACCGTTGTTACAGTAACCAGCGACCACGATACTGATACAACAGGCCATGTTATTGAAGATATGGGGTACCTGTTCGCACAGGACGACAATTACGGCTATCTGATTGTTGTTAATAATACGAAGAGCACATATTCGGCCCAGCTTTATCTTGAGGGGCCAGGCCTGCTGGAAGCAGTAGGTTCAGGCAGTGTTTCTGTGCCGGTAATGTTCGAGTCAAGAAATGTTACGATGACGGAAAGCTCGCCAGGCCACTGGACAATCAGCGATTCATTCGGCCCGTTTGGTGTTCATATGTATCAGCTTTATGCTGTGCCAGCGGCGCAGCAGTGTGGCGATTTGGCTACGAGATATCCTGAAAGAGATTTGAATGCGGACTGTTATCTTAATTTTTCAGATTTTGCGATGTTGGCTGGAAACTGGCTCAAATGCAGTGATCCTGCCGATAATGATTGTGAATAGTACTATTTTGTAAGGAAAAGTATTATGAAACGCACAAAAGGATTTACATTGGTTGAATTATTGGTGGTTATCGCTATTATCGCGGTACTCCTTTCAATTCTAATGCCCTCTTTGAGGAAGGCCAGGGAGCAGGCCAGGCTCGTAATCGGCAAGGCCAGACAGAGCCAGAACAGCCTTGCCAACATTATGTATGCTGATGGCAACAACGGCAAAACCATAGATTGTGTTTCGTTAAATGCGGATGGCAGTATATTTGATACAGGAGTTGCCAAGGATATGACTGCTATAATCTGCGACCACGGCACTTACCGCGGATTGGCCAAATTATTTGTGTCGGGTATTCTTGACCAGAGCCGAAAATCCGCACAGATATTTTATTGCCCGTCAGTCCCAAGGAACAATCGGCGCAGCGCTGACTTCGTTTATCCTGGCCTGGCCTCCGGTGATTATGGTTACGGAATGACAAACCTTGACCGAATAATGTCTGAGGACTGGCCTTGGATCACTAACATTGAGGTTGGTTGTCAGGTTCGCAACAAGTGGTCAAGCGGTGTTTTTCCGAATGGTCAAGGTACGCAGGGGAATTTGGCAAGCACTCCCGGCAAATGGGGTTATGATGTAGCCGTCGATAGCAGAAAATCATTCATAGCAGATCCCTGGCCAGGTTATCATAATGGCAAAGGGACGGCCTGGCATCTGGATGGGCATGTCAAGACGTGGGATGTCAGAACTATGAAAAAAATGGCCTGGTATTATGGGGATAGCGTTACCTTTTCCGCCTACAACCAGGAGCACAATGTGCTTTGGACCGATCCACCTTACTATACCCAAGATGAGATTTTGTTGAATTATGGTATATGTTTTAGCTGGATAGACGGCGATAAAGGTGCTACAAAAAAAGCGGATAATCCTATTTTTTGACAGCTATTAATTCCTCCTTTCATTATTATACCATTTTCATAACACTTGGCTAAAATGTTCCCCATTTTCTGAGTTGAAATTCATCTGAGATGGGGGTATAGTGCGCCAGTTAAATGATTTCTAACTTCATTTGAAGGAGTGATATTATGGGTGATTGTAGATGGAACAATTTGTTGGTTTTGCTTTGTGTTATGGTAATTATGTTATGTTCACCCGCATGTGCGGAAGATAAGCCCGCCTCGGTTGATGCGGAGCGTGTGCTTATTAATGAAGATTATGAAGGTGATCTGGACAGAAAGGTCCAGATGGAAGCAGCTAATCAGCCTTATGAGGCACGTGAGATCGGCTTGTCAACAGAGCGTGCCCGAAGCGGAAAACACAGTGTTAAGATCGACGTAACGTATCGACATGGCCTAAACGTATATCTTGTCCCCCGGACAAAGGAAAATCCTCGTGTTAAATATGGCAGTATTGGCGGGCAAGGGTCTTTTGATATTGACGGTCTAAATATCCAGCTTAGTCCTGACCGGGGATATGTTCTGACGTTGTATGTCTGGGTAGATCAGGTTGATACTCATAATTCAGTTCGCTTTCAGGTGAAAACCATCTCGAACTGCGACCTCGGAGAAATTAAGTCACGCACGATCTTGGAGCAGGAATTTATCGAGCCAACCAAGGGATGGGTAAAAGTTGAGCAGGAATTGACATCTTATATGCTGGAGCAATTAGAGGCACAGGGTTATCAGACAGAGGGTATTTTGCTGCACTCGATTTCTATGTCCTCGTTTGCCAATAGTCAATATCCTATGAAAGTTTATATTGATGACATTACACTCAAGGAAGTGCCGATGAGTGTGGTTGCCGAATACAAAGCAAAAAGGCTTGCGGCGAAGAAAAAATATACTTTCCGCTCATTTCCAAAGGCTGAAGATACCTTTGTCTGGGGAACTTACGGCGGTTTGCTTGCCGGTGGGCGGAATTGGTACATGGATTATCCTCATAAAGAAGGTACTGAGGCTGTCAGGCGTGAGCAAATCAGGAGAACATATCAGACGGCGGATCGGACTCTTCTGGATCTGCGTCGGCATTACTGCAATACTCTGATACAGGGCGGCGGTATGTTATTCCCGAACGATGTGCAAGCCAGTTATGACCATCTCAAATTATCAATGGACAAATGCGCAGAGTATGGAGTTGGATGGGTACCATCGACGTATATTACTCAACATTATGCCAAGAACGCCTCGAAGGAGCAATGTATAGCCGAGATGCGTAAAGTAACGGGGATGTTTAAGAATCACCCCGGGCTTTTCGCATATCTTCTGGTGGATGAGCCGCAGCCATCAACAGCGGAGGATTTTTATTGGGGTAAGCAACAGATGGAGTCGATGGATCCTAACCATCCGTGTTTACAGGTTTGTAATGGAGTAATGGCAACCCGCGAATTTTCCCCAACCCTTCCTATAGTTGGAATCGATTATTACCCTATCAGCCCGATTCCAAGTAGTGATAAGGGCGCATGGGCCGTTGGAGATATGGTTCGATATTCGAGACGCAGCGGAGCTAAGCGGATTTGGTTATACCCGCAGGTTTTCGAGGCTGGATCCTGGCGAGCAATATCGGCTACAGAGTTCAAATTGCAAATATACAGCGGTCTTGCCGAAGGGGCGACTGGATTTGCTCCATATTCCTATGGCGGCAGTAGAACTCACTGGTACCAGAGGGGTGTTCGTCGTGCCAGTTATAGCGAGGGTAGAAACCTGATAGATATTTTCGGCAATCCTTCGCCTTATTGGGATGAGATGAAAAAGCTTGGGCCCTATCTGCGTTCGGTTGGGCCGTTATTGATTGGCTCATCTCGTCTTGAAGATAATGCGGCAACTGCACAGGTTAGATATATAATTGCCACAAGCGGCGGGCGCAGGCGACCTGTTTGTATTGCGCAAATGTTCAAAGCTAAATCTCGCAAT
>CAZOPG010000076.1:0-7812 GCA_964581585.1 uncultured Planctomycetaceae bacterium
GGCCCAAAAGTTTTGCTAAACAAAGGAGTAATAATGGCAAAAGCAGAAAAAACAAAAAAAACTACTATCAAACGTAAATACACTAAGAAGAAAGAAACTAAAGCTGAAGCCGTAGAAGAAAAACAGCCCAAAGCTGAAGCCGTAGAAGAAAAACAGCCCAAGCCTGAAAGCCCAGCCACAAAAGAGCAAAAGGATGACACGAGTAAAAGCGGCGGCAATGGAGACGGAAAAACTCCCAAACAATTGGAGAAAGAATCTACACATGCCAAGTACGAAAGGGTCAAACGAGGCAACTTGCATTTGATGGACCTTCAGAAAATGACCGTTGCGGAACTACATGAAGCTGCCAAAAAAGAGGGTGTCAAAGAGTACACCGCCCTCAAAAAACAGGATCTTGTCTTCAGAATTCTTAAAGAGCGTATTCAGCAGAATGGTTTAATGTACGGCGAAGGAGTATTGGAAGTTTTACCCGACGGATACGGCTTTTTACGAAACCCAGACTATAATTACCTGTCTTCGCCGGATGATATCTATATTTCTCCTTCACAAATTAAGCGATTTGCCCTTCGAAGCGGCAACGTTGTTTCGGGCCAAATTCGTCCACCAAAAGAATCTGAGAAGTATTTTGCGTTGCTCCGTGTCGAAGCGATAAATTTCGAAGAGCCTGATAAACTCTCTGAGAAAGTAGTCTTCAGCGACCTTACACCATTACATCCGGAAGAGAGATTAGTTTTGGAAACAACCACTTCCGAGCTTAGCACGCGGGTGATTGATCTTGTAACGCCTGTCGGCAAGGGACAACGAGGCCTTATTGTCGCCCCGCCGAGAACAGGCAAAACGGTTCTTCTGCAAAAAATCGCAAACTCCATCAGCACAAATCATCCTGAGGTGAGATTAATTGTTTTGCTGATTGATGAGCGTCCGGAAGAAGTTACCGATATGGAACGAAAAACCGCTGCTGATGTCGAAGTTATCAGCTCAACATTTGACGAACCAGCCTCACGCCATTGTCAGATTGCCGAGATGGTTATAGAAAAGGCAAAACGGCTTGTTGAGTTTGGCGAAGACGTTGTTATCTTATTGGATTCCATAACGCGACTAGCACGGGCGTATAATACTGAAGTGCCACATTCAGGCAAGATTCTTACCGGCGGTGTAGATGCGAATGCGATGCACATGCCGAAGAAGTTTTTCGGTGCCGCAAGAAACATTGAAGAGGGTGGCTCGCTCAGTATTCTCGCTACTGCTCTGATTGATACCGGCTCAAAAATGGACGAAGTTATCTTTGAGGAGTTCAAAGCTACCGGTAATATGGAATTGCATCTGGACCGCAGATTAGTTGAAAGGCGGACATACCCGGCAATCGATATTAGCAGAAGCGGAACAAGAAGAGAAGAATTGCTGCTCGATCCGAAAGAGCTTGAACTGACGTATCGGCTCAGGAAAGTGCTAAGTGATTTGAATCCGGTCGAAGCGGTAGAACTGCTCAAGAGCAGACTGGCTAAGTGCAAATCCAACGGTGAGTTCTTAATGACGATGAAAATAGACTAAGAATTGTCTCAGCTATGAAAGAAATACTATCTACCGTTTACGAACCTAAACAGATAGAGCTCCAGGCCGCTGATATTTGGAAGCGGGGAGATCATTTTCATACCACCCCACCGTCAAAAGGCGGCCCCGATGGTGAGCCGTACACAATTGTAATTCCTCCGCCGAACGTTACCGGTGCCTTGCACATGGGGCATGCGATCGACAATACACTTCAGGATATTCTCATCCGCTACAGGCGTATGCAGGGGCGAAACACGCTCTGGATGCCGGGTACCGACCATGCCGGGATCGCGACGCAATCAGTAGTGGAAAAAAACCTGCGGGCAGACAGCGGCCAAACCAGGCATGACGTCGGTCGAGAAAAACTCGTGGAGATGATATGGAAGTGGAAAGACGAATACGGCAATCGAATTCTTGAGCAGCTCAAATCTATTGGGGCAAGCTGTGACTGGGAAAGAACCAGGTTTACGCTGGACGATGTCTGTGCAAAAGCGGTAAGACATACTTTTGTCAAACTTTTTGACAAGGGCCTGATATATCGCGGCAAGCGTCTGGTTAACTGGGACCCAATTCTGCAAACTGCTATTTCCGATGATGAAGTTGTGCACAAAACCGTTCAGGGGAATTTCTGGTATATCAAATATCCTCTGACCGATGGCACTGGACATATAACGATTGCGACGACTCGGCCGGAAACAATGCTTGGCGATACCGCTGTCGCGGTTAATCCAAAAGACGAACGGGCCGCTGGACTGATAGGCAAAATGGTCCACCTGCCATTGACGGGGCGACAAATAGAAATTATCGCCGACGACTATGTAAAACGCGGCGAAGGAACGGGCTTTCTAAAAGTTACGCCTGCCCATGACCCGAACGACTACGAGATAGGCCTGCGACACAACCTTAAACAGATAAATATCCTTACGCCGGATGCTAAAATAAATGAAAACGGTGGGAAGTATAAGGGAATGGATCGTTTCGAGGCACGCAAAGCTATTGTCGCCGACCTTGAAAAAGAGGAGCTTATAGAAAAAGTTGAGCCGAGAGAACACGAAGTTGGCCACTCAGACCGCAGCGGAGACATAATCGAGCCTTACCTTTCCGACCAGTGGTTCGTTAAGGTTAAACCGCTCGCAGCTCGTGCTATTGAGGCGGTGGAAAACGGCAAATTAAAATTCCACCCCACGAGATACGCAAAAACATATCTCGATTGGCTCTACGGCATTCGCGACTGGTGCATCTCCAGGCAACTTTGGTGGGGACACAGAATCCCAATTTGGCACTGCAAAGAATGTTCGGCTCTGACCAGTGGAATCGAAGACCCGGCCAAATGTAAAGAGTGTGGCTCAACGCAACTTGAGCAGGATCCGGATGTTCTTGATACGTGGTTCAGTTCGGCACTTTGGCCGCATAGCACACTCGGCTGGCCGGAGCAGACCGAAGAATTGAAATTTTACTACCCAACAAACACGCTTGTTACCGCTCGCGATATCATTACTCTCTGGGTCTCAAGAATGGTTATGATGGGCCTGGAAAATATGGACGAGGTTCCATTTTCTGATGTTTTTATTCACGGCACAATTCTCGACGGCAACGGCGAACGCATGAGCAAGAGCAAGGGTAACGGAATCGACCCGCTGGACATTATTGACACTTACGGTGCCGATGCGATGCGATTCAGCATGGCACAGATGACCACCGAAAGCCAGGACATGCGACTGCCCGTTACCAAAGATAAAAATGGACGTAACGTAAGCGAAAAATTCGATATTGGCAGAAACTTCTGCAACAAGCTTTGGAACGCTTCGCGATTCGCGATGATGAATCTTGACGACATTGACCCCGAAGCCTTCGAAGCTGAACGGATGACAATTACTGACAAATGGATTCTCTCCAGGCTGGAAGATACCGTCGCTCAGGTTACTGATATGCTGGACGAGTTCAAATTCAGTGAGCCGTTAATGGCGATATACCGTTTCTTCTGGAACGATCTTTGTGACTGGTATCTCGAATGGGCCAAGCCTCGCATGGCCGAGGAAGACGACAGGCCAATAGCGCAGAATGTTCTGGCTTTCGTACTCGACCAGAGCCTTCGCCTGCTCCATCCTTTTGTGCCGTTTATCACGGAGGGAATCTTTCAGCAGTTGAACAAAATCGTCCCGGCAAGGTCATTGAAAACAATGGTCCAGGCCGAAATCTCCGAGGCCATCATAATTTCCAAATGGCCGAGCAGAATGAATTCGTTCAGGGACTGTGATATTGAAGAGCAGATATCTATCCTCCAGAGTCTGACTCGCTCAATAAGGGAGATTCGCAACAAGTACAACATACCGCCTGGGAAGAAATTGGTCGCATCGGTTAACGCACCGGCTGACATATCCAAAATTTTCAATGACAATAACGACCTGATTCGGATTATGGCCGGGCTTGATGAATTTTCCGCATCGACCGATACCGAAAAACCTAAAACAGCCGCTGCGGCAATTGTTGACCAGGTACAGGTTTTTGTGCACGATGTAATTGACTCCGAAGCAGAGCGAAAACGACTCGAAAAGCAGCAGGAGCAGATTCAGGGCTTTATAAAATCATCACAGGCCAAACTTTCTAACGAAAATTTTATAACCAGGGCCAAGCCCGAAGTCGTCGCCCAGGCACGCGACAAATTAAGCGAGCTGAAAGAGCAGTTACAAACCATCCATCAACATCTTGCGAACCTTTAAGCGAGGCACAAAAATGGATATAGAAGTTGAGCTATCGAAGATCATCATCAATGAAGCCAGCAGCCAGCAGGTAATCGTACTGAAGGATTGCACCAGCGACCGCAGTTTTCCCATAGTTATCGGCATCTCGGAGATCGTCGCGATCGACCGCCGGCTAAAGGGACTGACCCTGCTTCGGCCAATGACGCATGATTTGCTTGCAAATGTAATTGAGCAAATGGGCGGAAAGATCGAAAAAATAGTTATCAACGACATTATCGACCACACTTTTTATGCACAGATCCATCTCGATGTTAACGGCAAGCATATCGAAATTGATTCCCGCCCCTCCGACGCAATAGCGGTCAGCGTAGCCTCCAGCGTTCCCCTCTTCGTCACCGAAAAAGTTTTCAAGAGTTTGAAGAAAGGCCGATCACAGTGACCATACTTGTTAAGGGTAACATTGTAACTGGCGATGGGATTCGTGCTGGTGCTGTTGTGGTTGAAAATGGGATTATATCCGAAATCACGACGAAGGCCGGGCGTGCGGAGAAGAGCTATGATTTTGGTGAGCAGCTTATTTTGCCGGGCTTTATTGATATTCACATGCATGGTCAGGCCGATTACGGCATTTTTGAAGTTGAGGATATTATTGGCATCGCACAAAACCAGTTGCAGTTTGGAACAACTGGTTTTGTGCCCACCGCAGCTTCTTTAGATGAAGAAAAATACCATAAATTCGCCTCAAATGTCCACCAGGCACAAGATAAGAATCCCCAAAGTAATGCCCGGATATTTGGTGCGCATTTTGAGGGGCCTTTCATTAATCCCCTGCGCAAAGGCGGAATGGATGCGGATTTCTTGCGACTGCCGGATATTTCTGAAACCCAAAGATACATAGAGGCTGCCGGCGATATAATTAAGATAATGACGCTTTCACCGGAACTGAAAGGCTCAAATTCTGTGATACAACTATTAAAAGACCACGGCATAGTTGCATCTCTGGGCCATTCTTCCGCAACCAAAGAGGACCTCGAAAAAGCGGTCGAAGCGGGACTTGGGCATATCTGTCATCTGTTCAATGCCTTTGAAAAAAAGAAAGATAATAAGGACTCCTGGAAGTGGGTCCCCGGACTCATAGAGGCAATATTAGTCAACGACACTCTTGCCGTTGAATTGAATTGCGATTTGCAGCATGTATTGCCGGAACACCTTAAACTTGCGGTAAAGGCCTGCGGCGATGAAAGAATTGTAGCCATTACTGATAGTATGCAGGGAGCTGGTTGCAAGCCGGGCGAATATAAAACAACAGATGGCAGAGAATATTCAACACGCGATCGCATAGCAAAATTGACATCGGATGGAACTATTGTCGGCAGCATTTTGACGATGGATAAGGCCTTTGCTAATCTCGTAAACGTCTGCGGGCTGGAAATCGAAAGGGTCGCAAAATTTACTTCTGCAAATCCTGCGAAGGTTCTCGGTGTTGACAAAAAATTCGGAACCATAGAGCCGGGCAAATATGCTGATCTGGCAGTTCTGGACTCGGGGTTTAATTGTGTCGCAACATTTGTGAATGGAGAAAAAGTATATGGCGATTGATTTTATTTTTCTGCCAGCCAGCTTGAGCCTATACTGATATCAACTTTCAAAGGAACGTCGAGTTTGAGGGCGCCGGTCATTTTGTCGTTGACAAATTTAGTATACTTTTCTGTCTCGGCGACGGGCACCTCAAAAACCAATTCGTCATGAATCTGCAGGATCATTTTTATCGGCAGATCATTTTGTTCGATCTGCTGCTGAATATTTATCATCGCCACTTTTATGAGATCAGCTGCTGAACCCTGGATCACTGTATTAATTGCCAAACGCTCAGCCTGTGACCGCTTGTTAAAATTCGAGCTTTTCATGTCGTAAATTTTTCTTTGCCGATTAAGAATCGTCTCGGCAAAACCGTTATCCTTTGCCTTGGCGATTATTTCATCCATAAACTTACGAATGGATTTGTACCTGCCAAAATAATCGTCGATAAACTTTTTCGCCTCAGGGACGCTCAAATCCGTGCCGCGACTAAGCCCAAAAGCACCCTGTCCATAAATAATTCCAAAATTAATCGCCTTGCAATGCGACCTCATTTCGCTGGTTACATCATCGATATCGACACCATAAATTTGCGAGGCCACAAAGCTGTGAATATCCTGGTCATTCTCAAAGGCCTCAAGCAGAGCCTTATCTTTTGAAAAGTGAGCCAGCAGCCGAAGTTCAATTTGCGAATAATCGGCACTGAGAATACAGTCGCTTTTTTGGCCCGGCACAAAGGCCGAACGAATCTGCCTGCCGATCGCGGTGCGAATTGGGATATTCTGCAAATTCGGATCCGAAGAACTAAGCCTGCCGGTAGCTGTTATCGTCTGGTTAAATGAGGCGTGAACCCTGTTTGTTTTAGGATTGATCAAGACACCAAGTTTATCCACATATGTATTTTTAAGCTTACTCAATTGCCTGTACTGTAAAACCTGTTCGATTATCGGATGGGCCTGTTTCAGTTGTTCAAGAACGGCGGCATCGGTGCTCCTTCCAGTTTTTCCACTACGAACCGACTCAAGACCAAGCTGATCAAACAAAACCTCCGCCAACTGTTTCGGTGAATCAATATTAAAAGCACTTCCTGAATGTTCATAAATTTTTGTTGTGATGGCATCCAGCTCATCGCTGATATTCACCGACATCTTTTTTAACAACTTCACATCGATAGACACGCCGTTAAGTTCCATAGCCGTCAGCACTGAAACCAAAGGCATCTCAACTTCTTCAAACAGCTTTTTAAGTTTTGGCTCTTTATCGAGCCTGCTGTTCAAATATTCGTAAAGCTGAAAAGTAATATCCGCATCTTCGCTCGAATATTCACAGGCCGTTTCAGTATCGATCATATCAAAGGTAAGCTGATTCTTGCCCTTACCCAGAAGAGTTGACAACGGGATGCACTGGTAATTTAGCATGTCGGCGGCCATATTATCCATCGAATGGCTCCGCCGCTCTGCCGCCAGGACATACGAAGCAACCATAGTATCGAAGTACACACCGGCAACGGGCAACTGTGCGTTGTGCATTACGATAATGTCGTATTTGATATTCTGTCCGATTTTTTTGTGCTTTTCATCAGCCATGATCGGACCGATCTTTTCACGAACTGCTTGGCCGTCGAGGCACCTGCTGCCCATCTGGCCTTTCACCGGCAGATAAAACGCCTTATGCTTTTCCCAGCAAAAGCTAAGCCCCACAAGCTCGGCACGCGACGGATAAATCGAGGTGGTTTCCGTATCGAATGCAAATAGCTTTTGTTTTTTCAGTTCCTTCGTAAAATCGTTTAGCTTTTTTTCGGTATCGATAAGTTCATAACTGTGTTTTACAGTCTTGGCACTGACCGGTTCACTCAAATCTTTTGCAGCCTCGCTCAAACCGCAGGAAATTCCCAACTGTGTCATTAATCGAGTAAAGCCCAACTCGCCGAATAGTTGGCCAAGCTTTTCTTTATCAAATTCAGCCAGCGCAAAGCTCGCGT
>CAZOPG010000077.1:0-7808 GCA_964581585.1 uncultured Planctomycetaceae bacterium
ACACAATGCAATCTTGATTTGATGGAAACTGCTGGGGCCGTGTACTTGACAACTATTGGCAGTGGCGGATTTCCACAGACAAGGGCTATGTTAAACTTAAGGAACAAAAAACAATTTCCGAGCCTTTCCGAATCATTCAAGGGGCACAATAAAGATTTATTGGCCTATCTCACAACCAATACAGCGTCAGCTAAAATGACTCAAATCCAGGCAAATCCGAAGGTATCACTTTACTTTTGCAACCCCAACCAGTTTCATGGATTAACGTTAATTGGCGAAATAGAAATTATTGCCGATTCCGCAATTAAAAGACAACTCTGGCAGGTTGGCTGGGAAAGATATTATCCCATTGGCGTTGATGACCCGGACTATAGCATCCTCTGTTTAGTGCCAACCCAAGCCAAGGGTTGGTATGAGAGCGCACTTTTTGAATTCGACTTAAGTTCCTGAAAAAAGATTGTTTATTGTTCACAGGCCCGTTATAAGGACTTTCAAATTTTACGCTTCCGATTACAATTTTCTCATCAGGCCGATAACGGCTCCTTCTATTCGACAGTTATTTGAATAGATGGGTTCGTATTTTTTGTTGGCTGCCTCCAGCCGGACTCGGCCGGGTTCTTTATAAAATCTTTTAACGGTCGCGTTGTCTTCATCGACAATAGCGACGACGAGTTGGCCGTTCTGTGCGGTTTGAGTTTTTTTGCAGATAACGAAATCGCCGTCGTTGATATTTTCGTCGATCATACTGTCCCCCGCCACATGCAATACAAAAGTATCCCCGCCGGTACCGAACTCCGAACGAAGTGAAATATATTCGGTATTTTGAATCGCTTCGATCGGCACGCCCGCCGCCACTATGCCCAGCAATGGCAGCCCTTCCTCGACCTGTTCAGGCTCGTCGTAGGCTTCCGGATAACTGTCAAGCAACCTGCGAGCTTGGGCCGTAAGTTTCAAAGAGCGTGCCTTGCCAGGGACAGCTTGCAACAGCCCTTTTTCTTTTAGTGCTGCGACGTGCTCGAACGCGGTTGTTCGACTTACTCCCAATCGGCCGGCTAACTCCTGTATCGTCGCTGAATAGGGTTGGCTCTTTTGAAACTGCCTTATCAACTCTAACGTTTGCAGTTGTTTCGGCGTGATTGTCGTTTGTGTATTGGCCACTTTCAATATTCTCCTTGAAGTCATTACCAAGCAATATATTTGCCGATTCCATTTGCCCCATCAACTCAGGAGCGATAACAACGCCTATTATTTCGGCAATCCTTGAAAGGGTTTTTCCGATTGCTCCAACTTCTACTTGCCTTTGCCTCAGCGGCTCATCGGGCCAATCAGAAACAAAATCCCCTCCAGGCCCAAATCGGCACAAAGGGGCGTTCTCACTATCCAAAAAAGAATTTTCGGCAACCATTTTTCACCTTTACTCATTTTCAATTATCAGCAAATAGTTCTATCGGCTAACAGGGCCCAAAAACCCTAACAAAAACCGAACAAAAACAGCTAATTCTGAATTTTTTTTTCACCCCTGCCCATTGCCGCCAAACCGATGTGATTATATAGGACCATCCGCCAAAAAAAACCAACAGAACACTTTCCCCAAAGATTCTTTCCCGTTAGCCCCCCGATTTATTCGGGGGGTTGCTTTTACCGTAATTCTGAATTTTTATCTATCAAACGGCAATTTAACGCCGCCCCTGCTACCTCTTTTTATATTCGATTTTTTTGTGCCTCGCAAAGGTTCTTTCCACTCAAGCCTCACAGGACGACAAACCATCCCCTCGGAAAGTTTCTCCGCGTTACCCTTGATAACGCTTGCGTATGAAATTTTCTGCGAAACCTTATCAACTTTTATTGTCGCCACAAGTGTCTCTGTCGTACCCAAAGATTCTTTGGTATCGGGGTCAATAATTTCCGGCCCTTCGGTGTAAACTCTGAATATTTGTCCTTCTTTAATTCTCTGACCACCCTGATTGATAACAATCCTGCCGTCCTCGGCAACGATGGCGATGCGTATTGGGTAAACCCTGTCGATAACAACTTCGACTACCCGCTCAGCTACTCTAGACAACAGCCTGCTGGTAATCTCTTTGTAGTCGATGTCATCAGCATCCCACTTTTTGACAAGCTTTTTAACCTCTTCATGTTCAAGCGATATCTCAATAGTATCAAGAAATTTAAGCTGTCTACTCGGCCCAACAACCAACCGATAATCAAATGTAAACTCAGCCTCAAGCTCTGTCGTAGATCGACCGACAGCTTCCAGGCGTTTCATTTCCTTGCGAACCTCTGCTTCCGAGATAGTACCTATCAGCATATAATCAACACCAAGAACCTGTCCCAGCCTCGCCTTTTCTTCAAGTGACGAATCGTCCGATAATAAAATACCTCTCTCTTTTGCAAACTCATAAATATTTTCTCTATCGAGCAAGGCAAATTTATTCGTTTCCGCAAAAGCCATACTCAACTTATGTGAAAGTTGACGTGAAAGCTCAGCAGGGGACAAAGTCAAATCGCCAAAGTGGTAAACCCTTGCCAATGTTTTTACGGGCATAACGGCCAGCCTGACTCTATCCGTTTTGTCTGGCGGTACATAATCATAAACCCAGACCTTCAACTTTACCTCATATTTGCCGTCGTCGAGCTTTTTCTCATCCAGAACCTCGTACGTTTTCACCAATCCTTCGATGTCTGTTCTAAGAGCAGAATCTTCTCTGTAAATAGACACCGCATCGAACTCAACTTCTTTTCTGGGCCCTTCTTTATCAACACCTACTGTCGCTGATTCAAAACCGTATTCAAAATCTTTGGAGATTACCTTCACGCCTTTAGCCTCACCGACAGCCTGATACAAAGCGCTCTTGATCGCTTCATCCCTATCGACGCCATGTCCTTTGGTTTCTCGAACGATCGTCTTAGTTTCACAAAATCCCTGCGTACACAAAACCATTATAATAATTGAAAGCAACAAAATTTTCTTCATTTTGGCACCTCACTAAAATTAATCATCATCTTGTCATTCCCGCGAAGGCGGGAATCCAGTTTTTTAATTTTCAATTCTACCACGCTGGCGCTTTGTTGCTTCCTCTTTTGCCGATGATAGTTTCTTTCTGCCAGAACCGAAGTCCGGTTGTCAGGTTAGTGATCTTAAGCTGAAAATAGTATTCGATCTGCTGGGTTTTCTTGTCATAGCTAATATTTCTCTGAAGAATTTTACCCGACACATTCAAGTCGGGCGCAACGAGCGTACCTTTGCCAGCCATCGTTTCCTTCTCGAATTCTTCACCAGTTTCGGAGTCCCTCAGTTCTCTAACCTCATAAATCATATCATCCCGTGATTTATCGCTGCCCACAGCCGAAGTCATAACAACCTGGCCACTATTGAGAAGGTCCTCTTCAATCTTAGCCATCAATTGGTCGGTATCGATTCTTTGCATCGTATCATTTACAATTCTTCCGGTCGACATAACATATCTGCCGCCGTCTTCCTTGGCAAGTGCACCGGATTTAAGCATCGACTGAACCAACTGGCTTGCCGCCTTGTCAAAGTCTCGATAGTCAAGTCCCAGAACAGGTTTCCCTTCGTCGTTGATTATATCGATATCCCGGGTTTTTGGCGCACAACCAGCCGCAAGAAGGCTTGCCAGACACAAAGTCAAAATAATTTTAGTTTTCATAGCATTCATCCTTTATTTAATGTGTTTTCTTGTATCAATTTTGAAATCTACAGCCTCTTTATTTGGCGCAACAGCACCGAAAGTAAACGAAGATTTAGGTCTTGCCGAAGTTGGTAGCCATTTACTCGCCTGTGAATCAATTACAAATCCGCCCTCGTCGAGCCATTCTACTTTGTAATCAAATCTCCTGATAGATGTAGCTTTGTTGTAGCCCGATACCTGAAGTACCATAATGCCGGCATCATTTTGCCCCGTCTTGACAGAGGATATCTCGATACCTTCTCCAAGCAACGCACTAAAGGCCCCTGTGATTGGCCGGACAATGAGATTACTTCCGATACTGTCGCTTCTGACCCGCTCGGCCACATTGACTCTCGCGTCATGCTGTTCATAACAGCCTGCAAACATACATGTACCCGCAAAAACCAGCACCAATAAAGTGTTAACGATTGTTTTCATTTTTGTACCTCCGTTCTAATTCACAATAATTTTATTAAAACGTCATAACATCATATACCGGTTCCGCCCCGGCACTAATTATTTTAACATATACTATCACATTATTACAAGGGGGAATATCAATAATAAGCGGGGCCGCGGCAGGGGGGGAAATGCGTAATTTGCCATCGGTTGGCTTGGGAAATCTTGCAACCTGAAACTCTTTCGGCAGGCTCGTCCATATTCTTACATCTGCTGCATTTGTCGCAAAACTATAAGCCGCGGTTGCGATGGCGCCCAGTGAGGCAAGCTTGTCTTCCTGTTGCTCAAGAAAATATTGAGCAGTGGCCTTAGAGGCAGCTGAAACAATCGCTCTGGCAAGAATAGCTTCAAAATCTTTGCCGAATTCTGTTTGGATAACTCTGTCCATTTCAGAAACAATGGCGGTAGTATAACTTTTCTTGTCATTAGTTTCAATTCTCAAATGCTGATATGCTCTGTTTCTGTAATCTAATTTTGGCAGAGCAATGCCAACGTACCTAACATCTCTGGTAACGATAAACAAAGGGATATCCAATCTAAATTCTGTCTTGATCGGCCCCAGCCCATTTTCAAATATCAGCCAGACCGTATTTTCAAGCTTCCCCTGCCCATCAAGTATATTTTCAGTAACGCTAAGATCCTCTGCCATGTAAGGATTGTCCTGCACCATGCCGTAAGATTCTTTCAGAAGATCAACCGCCTTGGAGTGATCGTCCACCAGGTTAAAGAAAACGCCCGCCAGGTACGTCGTAAAGGGATTAATGAAATCAGGATACGCCTCGAACTCGTACAGGCTGGGATACTTCTCAGTCAACAAAACCTGCGTCTGAGGATTTTCAACGTTGGCTTTCACATCATATTTTTCCCATCGTTGTTTTTTGTCCAGTTCATTTTTAAGCTTAGCTATCTCTTTCGCAAAATTTTCTCTGGCCCGTCTCTGCCTGTCAAGAGCACGATTAAACTCTATCCTGGCCAGATCCATATTTCCCTCAGCCATAAAGTTCAGGGCTTTGTATGTATTAACCATTATGCCGTCATATTCTTGGCCCCTGTATGGTATTACATTTTCGTTGACAAGCGCTGAGCCGAAAGCATCACAGAGGTTGGATCGCTCATCGTAATATTTAAGTATATCCTCAGATCTGTCAAAATATTCCGTACTTTTCTGATAGTCTTTTGAGCATCTCCCTGCAGTTGCTGCCTGGAGGATCCAGAGTAAATCATCTCTTGCCGGATCTTTGTGTTTGGAGATTTTTTTCTCTGCAAACAGAATTGCCGCCTCGTAGTCAGAGGCCTCAAAATGACTGTTAAAAGCAGCTAGTTGATCCTTTGGTGCATTACAGCCGATCAAAAACATCAGACTAAACAAGACCAAAACAGAAACTAAAAAACACCGATATGTGCCCTTGTTCATTTGTGTAACTTCCTGCTCAGAACTTTTCCCCAACATCACATACTATCAACAGAACCAAGTGTAAGTATACCCTCAGCAAGACTGTTGTCAAGAATTTATACTCGCACAGATTGTATGTATTATCGCCCAACCAGCATTAGCCAGTCAGCTCCGACAAACTCTGTATGCACAGTCATGAGTCCATTAGCATCAATTTTAATGTTGCCGTCTTTATCACGGCCGTGAAGGTGAATCGACCAGTCAAGTTTTGCCCAGTCCGCAGGCAACTGAATACTGATGCTTTCAGGAATTTCATAGGTTCCATTTGCCAGAAGGATCGTTCGGCAATCGGCTCCCTGCCTTGCTGTAATATAAACCCAGGCAGAGTCCAAAAGGAACGGCATTGGTGCTGAATTGTATAGCTGGCCAAGAAATCTATCGAGCCACCGCTTTCTTGTCCAGTCGTAAAGCATTTCACCTACAGGCAGAGACAGAGGCGAAACAAGACCTTTACCGCCTGAAGCGTTTCGATACAGGAAGGTTCCAACACCGAGAGATTTCAAATAGCAATCAAGTATTTCCGTTTTACCCTCGCCGCAATCATTTAATTCAAACGTTGCCAGCCTCCAGTCGTCCGGCACAAAGTTGACACCCGACCGCTCCGGCACATCTCCAGCCGATCTATCCAAAGCCTGCTCAATCGAAAAAGGTCTGTCGATGTGCCGATACCACTGCATTTCCTTCACACCGATCAGTTCTCCAAAACCCCTCTGCTGTATAATGCCCGCCGCCGGCGCGTCCAGCAGCAAGGTCGCCTCACCAAGCAGCTTTTCCAGCAACTTATCGCTCAGCCCCCAAACCGCCTCACCAGCCAGCGCATATGTTTTATTATCGCTTGTATCGATTTCTTTCTTCATATCCGCGATACACTGGCACGGATAGCCGTATGCCTCCAGGAAAAAGTACCAGCCGTAATTGCTTTTCGGCAGTTTCATCATACTCGCTTCTCCACCGCCGGGAGCAAAACGTGTTACATCTTCTGGAATCACAACTGTTATCCCAACCGGCTCAGTGTCTTTTACAAGTTCGCGCACAGTCAGAAGTTTTTGCCGGTTTTTGGCCAGTGTCTTTTCCATCAACGGCTCACTGGCTCCGCCATTTCCGATAAAGCTCAATACATCCAGTGTAAGCCCATCGCACTGTCCATCCATTGCTATTGCCATATTTGCAGCCGCGAGCTGATTCGACTTGGAAAATCGCGACATCGGACCGGTCTCTAACTCAAAAAACATACGTGTTCCAGGAATTAACAAATCCTGTGTGGCCGAGAGATTACAAAGACTTATCATAAACTGTTCCCTGCAGGATTCGTGATATGTATCTCCGTGCGGTCTAACCGGTGCACGCTCTGGCCCGCCCAACGCATTGAGCAGGGCATGCCAATCTCGACCTTCCTGACTGTGCGTTGGAATATAGCTGCACATCAGTCCAAGCTGGATAGCAGGGTCAACCGCATCCATTGCCGCCCGCAGGTCGGAAGCCATGTTCGTATAAGTCTCACTGTTAAGATCCATCCATACCAGTCTATCCGGATGAACCACGTCGGAGGCGTTCATATTTTGTATAAGTTCCTCGCGGTTTTTCGCAACCGCGCCACGCTGATTCAGGATTCGAATATGCTCATCACAGAAGCACCCGCCCCAGCCATTGTCATGGTTATGGAATCTGAAATCGTCTTCCACCCAGATGGTTTTGAAGCCAGCTTTCGCAAAATCGGTGAACGAATCAAGAAATATTTTCCGCCAATCAGGGCAAAGGTGACAAGCCTCTGCCAGTGACGTCTGACCGGTATCTGAGACAAGCCTGCGATATTTCAATTGTTCGCTACGACGACCCCTTGAACAGTGAAGCAGTGTAATCCACGGATTAAGGCTGACATCGCAGCCGGCCTTTTCCACCAATTCCTTGGCTTCAACTGCAAAATCCAGCCACGGCCGGTAATCTTTAGGATCCCACTGTCCGCGGTTATATTCTTCCGGCATCAAAAAGAACATTACTTCATCTATTTTAGCCTCACCACAAAAACGCAAAAGCTCATCCAGTCGCTGCGAACGCGAATCGCTCGGCTCAGGAGGAAGCGAATACCGAATAATGTAAAGGTTCTCATCTTGTTTGTTCATAAAAGTTCCTTAATCTGCAAAAAACCACATTTGAGCCTGTTGCACAATGATTTTTGAATCCAACCGTTTTGGATCCGATGGTTGAAT
>CAZOPG010000078.1:0-7803 GCA_964581585.1 uncultured Planctomycetaceae bacterium
AACCGAAAAACAGGTCGGTCCTCAGACTGGCGAGTTTAAAGACTTTAACACATTTGATGATTTTTATTCAGCCTATCTGCAGCAGGTGGACTTTTTTGCTCGCAGAATGGCGTACCATATCAATCGTGGCGAGTTGAACCAACAACAGCACGGGCCTCTTCCGTTGTGGTCGGTGCTGACGGACAATTGCATTGAACGCGGCCGGGACATTACTGATTGCGGAGCAAAATATAATTATCATTCGATATGCCTGATCGGTGCGCCAAACACCGCCGACAGCATGTACGCACTTAAAAAACTCTATTTTGAAGATAAATGCATTAAGGCGGACGAATTGACTGCGGCTTTGAGGGCTGATTTCGATGGCTATGAAGCGTTGCGGCAACTATTGCTCCAGGGCGCTCCAAAATACGGTAATGACATCAGAGAGGTTGACGAGATGGCCTGCAGGGTTTGTGATGACTTCATTGAGTTGATGGATACTTTTAAAAGTCCGCTCGGTGGAAAGTACTTCGTACACCTTTTTTCATGGTATTGCCATTTAAATTTTGGCGGTCAACTATGGGCCACTCCCGATGGTAGAAAAGCCCGTGAACCAATCGCATATTCACTATCTGCCAGTCAGGGCCGTGACATGAACGGCCTGACCGCAATGCTGAATTCATTGGCAAAAATGCCACATTCAAAAGCTGCCGGCGGCTCGGCTGCTATCATTGAAATTGACCCAAAACTTGTTTCAGGTACGCATGCTGTTAAACTCATGTGTGATCTTATACGAACGGCATTCAACATTGGTGTCGGCCAGTTACAGTGGAACGTGGTAACTGTAGAGCGATTACGGCAAGCCCAGAAATGTCCCGAAAAATATGGAAACATCCCAGTACGGGTAGCGGGCTTTTCGCAGATGTTCAAGCTGCTCGGTCCAAGTTTGCAGGAACATATAATCAGCAGAACAAAACACATAAACTGAGGAGAATTAAAGGTCTCTGGTACATTTTTTGTTGTGGGAATATAACTTTAGATTGAAGAATTGAAAAAAGTGGATTCCTGACTTCGCAGGAAGAATGACCCCGGCAAGGTATTGCCGGGGCTAACTGGAAAAACCCCCTGCGATGCAGGGGGCTAAAATTTATTGTGGGTGGTTGTTTTTATTCGGATGGTTGAGACTGCCGCGCTGCGCTCGCAGTAACATTTTAATAGATTTCTCCGTTTCAGTCGAAATGACGGGGAATGGGTTCCCGCCTTCGCGGGAATGACAGAAAGGGCAGGGAATGACCCCATCATGGTAATGATGGGGCTAACTGATAGGGTTAAATATTTGTGAAAAAATTAATAGCGTATATGGTTACATGGACAACCTACGGTTCGTGGCTTCAGGGGGAAGAAAAAGGGTATGTCAAAAAAGGCATTGTCCTGGGAGGCAATGAAAAGTTAAAAACTATCAACCAGAAACAACAGAAATCTCAAACGGTTAAACTTGATACGAAACAAAGGCAGATAGTACAAAACTCAATACTTGAGGGTTCAAAAAAATTAGAGGATGATATTCTTGCGATAACTGTTTGTTCAAACCACGTGCATATTGTTTTCAAATCCTCGGTGGAATTGATACAGAATATTGTTCGTCGATATAAATATGCCTCAACAGCAGCACTTCGCAAATATGGTTTGCAGGGCAGAATATGGTCAAAAGGTTTTGATAAGAGGTATTGTTATAGTGATGAAGAAATGGAAAATAAAATCAAGTATGTGCAATCGCATAATTAGTTAGCCTTGCCAATACATTGGCAAGGTTAAAAATATTGCCGTAAATGGAAAAGAGAACCCCGGCAAGGTATTGCCGGGGCTAACTGGTAGGTTGGGGGTAAGCAAAAAAAGAACATCGCAAACAAATAGCAACAATCCGGGTATATATAGGTAGAGACACTGTATATTAAGCACATATGTCATTTCGAGCGAGCCATAGGCGAGTCGAGAAGTCTATTGTAAACGGATTTCTCCGCTTCGGGCCGCTTGGCGGCCCTTCGGTCGAAATGACAACAGCGCACTTAATAATTGGAATTGGTATAAAATGAAATCGACACATTTGAAAGCTGTCGTACTGATACTGGCGGTATTGTTCATCGGTGTATTGCTTGTCGGAACTAATCGAATAAAGAACCCCTGCATAGTGATGCAGGGGCTAAATGTTAGGGACAGTATAATCAAAAATAATACTGTGGAGAGTACAATGTATAATAAACTCACGCCGGAAGAGGAACGTGTCATTCTGAATAAAGGTACGGAACGGCCGTTCAGTGGAAAATTTAACGACCATTTCGAGCAAGGCTCTTACGTTTGCAGAAGATGCGGCAGCCGACTATTCGAATCCTCCTCGAAGTTCAAATCCAGTTGCGGCTGGCCGAGCTTTGACGACCAGATTGCCGGAGCCGTCAAACAGCAGCCCGACGTTGACGGCCTGCGCATAGAAATTCTCTGTGCAAACTGCGGCGGACATCTTGGCCATATATTCAAAGGAGAGAAACTAACAGAGAAAAACGCGCGATATTGCGTAAACTCCATTTCAATGGATTTCGCCCCCGCCCCCGAACGTGCCATATTCGCGGCCGGCTGCTTCTGGGGCGTGGAACATTATTTCCAAAAGCTGCCCGGGGTAATATCCACAACCGTAGGATATACCGCCGGCGATACGAACGAGCCAACATACAAACAGGTCTGCACCGATAGAACCGGCCATGCCGAGGCTATGGAAGTCGTATATGACAGCTCAAAGATCAGCTATGAAAAGTTAGCGAAATACTTTTTCGAAATACACGACTTCACCCAGACCGACCGGCAAGGCCCGGATATCGGCTCGCAATACCGTTCGGGAATTTACTATCTAAACCAGCAGCAAAAGGAAATCGCAGAGGAGTTGGTTGGCATACTCAAAGAAAAAGATTTTGATGTGAAAACCGAGATCGTACCCGCTAAAAAGTTCTTCCCTGCCGAAGAGTATCATCAGGATTACTACAAAAAGACGAACAAAACGCCTTACTGCCATATCCACAAAAAAATCTTCTGAACCGAACATTGAGATTTTGATAGATTTCTCGACTGCGCTCGAAATGACAGTAAATGGATCCCCGGTCAGGCCGAGGATGACAGAGGGCAAAAAAGGGTTGTTTAAATATGGACGGTCAAGACTGCCGCGCTGCGCTCGCAGTGACGACAGGGGGGTAATTTTTATATTTTGTTTAAAACGGCGAAATCGCCGCGATATTTTAACGCCGCTTCATTATAAATCCTGGCGGCCTCCTTTTCGTCGTCAAAATAGCCGAGATGTATTTTTGCGTTGTTGTTGCAAAGTGTTGCTCGCCATTTTTTTCGTTGTTTGTTCCAGCCTACTCCTTTATATTTTGATGAGCCTTTGTTAATGCCTCTTTTACTATTCCAGTTGTTTTGGGCGGAAGTAGCGAATCGGAGGTTCGGCTTTCGGTTGTCGAGACTGTTAATATTGATGTGGTCAACGATGATGCCTTTTGGGGCGGTGATAATCTGTCTGTGCATTAGGATATTTGTTTTTTTGCCAAACCTTCGCTGGGTGCGCTCGGCGTAATAGTTGTGGCCGTTAAATTTGACGTACCATTTGTAACTGCTGATCTGGTCAAAGTCGTCGGGGTCAATAATCGCGTATTTGCCCTTTGTCAGGCGGATCTTTCTAAAGGCGTAGCCGAACCGGGCTCGTCGATACAGAAGCAGGGGCCAAACGCAGAGAGTCTCTAGGCCTTTTGGTATTGGAATTTCGATATTAAGATTGATCGTTGGAGCCTGGTTGTTCTGGTTTGGAATTGATTTTGTGGGTTTTTGGCCTGAAAATGCGGCCTTGTGTTATATGCACGCTTAACACTAGTAGTATTTTACCGTATTTATAACAAAAAAACAAGTGAAATCTTTATTTTTTCAGATTTTTTTCAGATATGTTATAATGGGTGGCCATGAAGACAAAAAGCGTAATCAAATTAGTTATTGTGGCTCTGGTGCTGCTTTTGGCCGGAGTCTCGGTCGGGCGAGATGACTGGCAGAGTCAGGAAGTTGACTGGCGGATGACTAGCAGAGGCCGTATCAGAGAGATAAGGTATCCCAGGGAAAAGCCGCTCTTAACTTTGGAACGCCTGAAAGCTGATCGTCTGGAGAGTTTTAGTATCGCTACCGATCTATCTACGGCAATGATATCGTCTAATATTATTGACTCGCCGCCTATTGATGGCTTTATTCCATGGATTGTGGTCATTAATACCGACAAGCGTCAAGGCGAGTTCAAGCTTGATGCGGTACCGACAACGATTATTGACGGCAACTTTCCCAGCGGCTCTGACCCGCTGACGGACTATGCCATTGGCATCTTCGATACTGGAGCCAGCGCTCATCTCATGAGTAATGCCGCCGCTGTTCGGGCAGGACTGTTTGCCGGAGACCCCTGTCTTGTTACCACCAATCCCGTAGAGCTTAAAGGCGTTAATGATTCGATCGAAGCCTGGGTTAGCCAGCCGCTTGGGATTTATATCGATGGCTTGGAAGCTGTTGGCGAGGATGGTTTGCTGATGGAGACGACAGAGATGGTTGGGCAGACAAATACATCGATTATTGTGGGTATGGGCGACGGTGGCGATATACCGACGGCTATCGGGACGCCAATGTCGGTTTATTATACTACGGTGATCAACAACAGCTATGAAATAACGGTTAGTCGAGATGGTAATGATTTCACTTCGCCGGCGGTCAAATTTTATGAGCCTGGAGATTCGCGTATCCCGGAATATTCGCAGGTCATACCACTAGAATTAAAGCCGCTTGGTGGTATCTCTGTCCAATATGTGCCGTATCTCGACATCCTCAATATATTTGAGGATCCGCTGGCTATAGATTTTGGAACGCCGCAAACTCCTTCGGTGATTATTGGGAATCTATCGCAGAGCATATTTTTTGTTCACAGCGTGGATATAACGGATGCGGGAAATTCGGCGATAGACAAGGATCGCTTCATGTTTGATACTGGCGCTCAGGTATCAGTTATTGGATCAAGAATCGGTGCTCGGCTAGGGCTGAATCCTTCTGAGCCTGAATTTGAAGTTGTTATAGAAGGAGCCAGCGGAGGCGTCTCCACGGTGGATGGATTTTATCTTGATTCTTTGAAAATTCCGGCGTTGGGACAATGGTTGGAATTTACAAATGTTCCGGTGATACTGCTCGATATTTCGTCGCCAGAAGGGGGGACGCTTGATGGGATAATTGGCATGAATCTTTTTACGGAATTCAATATGGTGCTGCAGGGGGGCGGGTTGTTTTTGCAGGACGATCCGAGGCTGGAACTTCAACGCACCAGCGTTATAGCGGATATTGCGCCGTCCGGTGGCGATGGGGTGGTCGATACGCTGGACCTGGCAGTTCTGGTAGAAGCGTGGCTGTCAACGTCAAATCCAACCCCTTCGCTGAACTGGAATCCGCAGGCAGACCTCGGGCCGTTACCAAATCCGGATGGCAGAATTAACTTTAAGGATTTTCGTATCCTGGCGGAATTCTGGCTTGATCAAACGGGCCTGTAGTATCAATTCTATCTGAGGCATTTACAGAGAGCTTTGATGTGTTTTGGGCTTGTTCCGCAGCAGCCACCGATTATGCTGGTGCCTGCGGCGACTATTTTCTGGGCGAAATCAGCATAAACATCCGGAGGGAGTTTGTAAACCGCCTGACCCTCAACCAACTCGGGCAGGCCTGCATTTGGTTCGGCCAGGATAGCAGTATCGGTTCCGGCGAGAGCCAGAGCGTGTTTTTCTGCTAATTTTACATAGCCCTGCATTGGTATCGTTCCGCAGTTGAAGCCGATGGCGCTGACGCCGAGAGGTGCTGTTTGTGAAATGACGGCATCAACATCGACGCCCATCATCGTTTTGAAATCATCCCCTGCAGGGTCGTAAGCAAAGGATGCGAATACCGGTAGGGTCGAGATTGATTTGATCGCTTGAATCGCTATCAGTGCTTCGTCAAGTGCGGTCATTGTCTCGACGAGAAAGCCGTCAACTCCGCCGTCAGCCAGGCCTTTGGCCTGGATAACGTAGGCGGCTTTTAGTTCTTCGGGGTCGAGGGTTCCCAGTGGTTTTAGAAAATCGCCTGTCGGGCCGATATCGCCAATAACATATTTGTCATTGCCAGCAGCTTTGCGTGCGTTTTGCGCACCGGCGAAGTTTATTTTCTCATCAATTTCAGCGTGGCCGTGATGCGCGAGAGAAAATTTATTGGCACCTAAAGTATTTGTCAACACCGCGTCACAACCAGCCTCGAAATACGTTGAATGTATTCGTACGATGAGGTCAGGGTTTTCAATGTTTTGATAATCATTGCACTGGCCGGGCTGAACTCCATTTGCCATCAATTGAGTTCCCATTGCGCCGTCAAGTACGAAAAGGCCATCGGTGATTCTATCAGCTAAGGGTTGTCTTGACATTAGTGCGTCTCCTATTCTGTTATTTTCAGGATTTTTTTGAAACCGTCCGGCTTTGGTCTGGAAAAAAAAGCCTGCTGCTGTTGGTCGGACAGTTCGGCTACTTCTATTTTATTAAATTCTATGGTTGCCGAGGTCGAAAGGCCGGCATCATCGGTCTGGACAACAGCTATTTTATGCGGGGCATTTATTCCTTTGGCTATGATTTTATAGTCATCAAGTTCGACAAAAGCGGTTACTTTGCCAGTGTCGTTTAGGTATTCTACGGTTCTTATGGTGTAATCGCAACTGTAGAGATGAATTCTTTTTGTGATCTTGCCGTTGAGGGTGTGTTTTTCGAGAACATCAAAAGCGCCGGCATTATGCAGGGTCCAGCTTGACGAATCGTCAATTTTTATCAGACCGGTAGCGTCGAGGAGGAACTGTGGGGAGAAACTTGACACTTCAGTAGGTACATTTTCTATTAATGTCATTGAGCCGTCATCATTGAACTGTCCCCAGGCGTAGCTTTTCATAAGAGTTGAGGTTATCCAGAATTCATCTTCGTTGGAGCCGACGATGATCGCAACCGGATTAAAAAGTATATTCGCGTGGAGGGAAATTTGTGATGGTGGTTTTGCCCATAGCCTGATGGGGAAAGCTTCTTTAAGTTTTTTGCCGGTTTCATCGTGGAATTTCAGCTTACAGAGGCCGTAGGCTTTTATTGCGGTTATGTCATCTATCTGGGCCTTTAGATAGGCTATTGCTTCGGCTGGACTACTTTTGCCGGGACATATTCGTGTCGGTTTGGATACGAGTGAAGCGCAGCCGGCGAAAAACAGCAGGGAGGCGGCGGTTATAATAGCGAGATATGTTTTTATGGCCTTACTATTCATTACGACTCGTCGAGTTCTACCTGGAGAATTTGGCCTACCTGCGAGGAAAGTTCTTCGATTTTGTCCTCAGTTAAATTCGGATTGACAACTTCAACAGTTCTTTGCTGAGCGGCTACTTTCAGTTGCCAGATTTCTTTTCCATCTTCGGTTCTGCTGTTGTCGTATTTTAGTTTGCGTTTTCGCATTAGTACGAGTGTGAGGACGAAACGAAAATTGATTTTTTCCGGGTCGGTCTCTGTTCCAAGCCTATCAAAAAATGCCATCAACATGTCATCATCGATAAACATTTTCTTCTTCTGGTTCGGCAACGGCATTTTTGTTTTCCAGAAACAATAAACTTCCGGCGTGTTTTTTGCCAGCAGTCCTTGCAAAAAGCGCAGCCTTCAATTTGGACGGTTGGTTCTACCAAGGCGGCAAAAAATACCTGTCCAGCATCTATTGTCTTAC
>CAZOPG010000079.1:0-7801 GCA_964581585.1 uncultured Planctomycetaceae bacterium
CCTCGATATATTTGGCACTGGTTTTCTGGCGGATATCGTCGGGCAGTTCGATGCCGTCGCCGGACTTGTCGAAGTTGATGCTCTTTAATTGTTAAAGCGTTACTCCATCAAAACTTACGTCAACCTCCAGCTCGTAGATATGGACATAGGGGTCCCGTTCTTTCGGTTCATTTGGTACTGGAATCTCGAAGCTCAGAGAGTTCTTGCCAGGGTTGAGAGCTGTTCCTGGAAGACGAATCATGATGATTTCGTGCTCACCGAGTTTGAACCCGGACATAATGCGTCCCGCTTCCTGCCGCTTCCGTTCGATTTGCTCTTCCGGGATCGGTTTCCCATTTAGCTTGTACTTAATATAGCCTGGTTTCACGAAGGGGTTTTGCTGATACCAAGCTACATGAGGAAAACGTTTGGCTATCTGGCGGAAGCGTAAAACAACCTGCGAATCGCTGTTGCCGATATCGGGACCGCGTGTAGCGAACTGAATGGTCTGATGAAACCTGGGCGGACGCAGCGCCTCGGCATAGATTGGCAGTCCCGCCCAGAACAGATATTGTTTGTCGAGGCCGCGTAACGTCTCCAGTGAGCCCCATTCAGACAGCGGCAGCTTGGGGCGCTGGCCCGCAGGGTCAAAATACTCATCCGGAATTGGCCGCGGCGTGTGATTGAACATGTAAACGCCGTCCACTCCCTGTGCCAGAAAGTTCTGGGCGACAGCCCGCGATCTGAGGGTTATCTGTTCGGGCGATTGGGAGACACCCCAGTTGTGCGGCGGGGCATCAGGATTCTCAACGAAGTCGTAGAAGTTGCGTCGGTCGATCCCCGCATTGCCTTCAACGGCCGCGTAGAACCCGATGCCGCGTTTTTGACAAAGCTCCAGCCACGGCTGAACATTGATATTGCAGTTGTTAGCCAGATCAGTCATGACCAGAATGTCCATGAGGTTGTCGCCGATCCATTGTCGCACGTCCATGCCGCCGTGAGCAAGCCGGTCTTCGCCAAACACGGTCCGTATCATCAGTCCGATGCGCCGTCCTCGCTTGGCTCCAATCCTGTCCAGCGATTTGCGCACGTCGCGGATAAATCCGGTCAGAATATCACGGTTCGACCATGCCTCGTTCGGCTGAAAGAGATAGGGATTGCGTGAGAAATCCATCTCGATGCCGTCGACATCGTACTTGGCGGCCACCTCGCAGATTGCCTCCAGTTTTCGACGACGTACTTCCGGGACAGCGAAATCCATTCCAGCGTTGTAGTAAGACTGGGCATCCGTCTCACCCCAAAGGCGGTATTGAGGGTTGTTCTTGAAGAAATCGCAGGCCAGAGGGCTATCGGGATGCGACTTGTGGTGCGTATCGTTCATCCGGAAGCTGGCATAAAACACTTTATCCAGCTCGTGTGTGCGGCGGATTAAGATGGGCAGATAGTCGATGCCCTGGCGGTATAAAGTATGCGCCAGATTAGTCTTCTTAGCACCAAATTCAACGAATGATTGGTCCCTCTTGTCGTATAAATCATAAATGGGTTGCAGAACTTTCGAGTCGTACGAAGCCACCTCTTCGGCCAAGCACAAACAAAGGCAATCGACGGGTGTACCTTTGAGATACTCGACCGGTGCGGGAACTTTAGCTTCGGTATGGGGCAATGGCACCGTTTTGAGACCGTCGCCATCGTCATTGAAAATGAAATGGGGTTTGCGTAATGGTAGCATAGTAACTCCTTTCTTCTGTTTGTCCGGCAAGGAAACAGCACTATATGCCAGACAGGCTATAATTGCTACGATAAAACTAATCTGTAATACTGTAACTTTTTTTATCACAACATCTCCCTTCTAAAAATAGTGGCTCCTGAAGCTAACAGGAGCCATTGATGAAAGATTAATTTATTTCCAATACTGACCACAATCTCTAAAAGTAACTCTGCTTCGCATCACATCGTTACCGCTATCCGGCTATTTGGGCGGGGCGAACTTTTTGCCGGTCAGTTCTTCGTAAGCCTCGATATATTTGGCACTGGTTTTCTGGCGGATATCGTCGGGCAGTTCGATGCCTTTGCCGGACTTGTCAAAGTTGATGCTCTCCAGATAATTGCGAACAAACTGCTTGTCGTAGCTTTGCTGGTCGCGGCCGGGTTCATATTGGTTGCCGGGCCAGAATCTCGAAGAGTCCGGCGTGAGAACTTCGTCGATGAGAATGATCTCATTGCCGACAATGCCCCATTCAAATTTGGTGTCTGCCAGAATTATGCCTCTTGAAGCGGCGTATTCACTGGCCTTTTCGAAGATTGCAATGCTTTTGTCGCGGATGTATTCAGCGTTTTTTCTGCCGATAATTTCAATGCATCTACCGACGCTGATGTTCTCGTCGTGTTCGCCAAGCTCGGCTTTTGTGGCGGGTGTGAAAATCAACTCAGGAAGCTTTTCGCACTGCTTCAGGCCAGCGGGCAGCTTGTGTCCGCAAACTGTTCCGTCGGCTTGATATTCCTTCCAGCCAGAACCGGCCAGGTAGCCTCTGACGACGCACTCTATTGGCAGTACGTCGGTTTTTTTTACTAGCATACTACGGCCTGCCAACTGGTCGGGGTGGTCGCAGAATGGGCTGGGGAATTCGCTGACGTCGTCTGTTATCAGGTGGTGCTGGACTTGGCCTGCAAGAAAATCGAACCAAAAACGTGAAATCTGTGTCAGTATAATCCCCTTATAAGGGATACCGTTGGTCATGATCACGTCAAAGGCACTGATCCTGTCCGATGCGACGATCAGTAACTTATCGCCTAAATCGTAAATGTCGCGTACTTTTCCGTGCTTCGCCACTGTTGTGGGTATATTCGTCTGTAAAATCACTTCTGCCATGACAACTCCTTTCAATAAAAAATGTACCTGTGATATGCTAAAAAGATCGCAGACATCTGTCAAGAACTAAGGTTTAATAAACTTTTAATGAACATTCAGCGGAAACGTAAGGTACAGTCCTTGACGATATTTTGGTGCCGATTATCCCTTGACAGGGCAAAGTTTTACGATATAATGCGTGCGATTTTAATAACCAATCTTTTTTTGTAGAAAGGGCAGAAATGAGAATTTGTACAGTAATGTTAATAGCACTTTTGACGGTTGCCTCTGTATTCGCGGCGAAAAAGAAGGGGGCCGATGCTCAGCCAAACGTAATTGATCCGAATGTTATCAAAGCCAAACTCTCAGCCATACCGGCTGCGGTAGATCCGAACTTGGTACTTATTACCGTCGGTAATCACGATATTACCCAGAGGGATTTAGACGAAAAACTTAAACCTGCTCTTGCAAAGATGGTTTCACAGATTCCGCCGCAATTTCTTCAGGAGTATACAGCTAAATTAAGAAATGACGTACTAACGCAACTTGTTGTTGATCGCTTGTTGGTGACTGAAATTGAAAAGAAGAAAATCGAAATATCTGACGAAGAAGTGGAAAATGAAGTGAACAAGCAACTGGCCACACAGAAACTCAGTCTTGAGGATTTTAAGGAACTGCTGAAAGCTTATGGTACAAGCTATGAAGAGCAACAGGGGCAGGTTAGAAAAAACCTAAGCTTTATTAAGCTTATGGACAAAGAGTTGGAGGGTAAAGAAAAAATTCTTAATGATGCAGATGCCAGGGAATTTTATAATGAAAACATCGAAAAATTCAAAACCCCAGCTCAGACGAGAACAAGCCATATTCTCATTTCAAACAAAAGTGAGGACCCTAACAGTGATCCCAACCAGGTAAAAGCCGCGGCACTTTTAAAAGCGCAGGGATTGCTGAAAGAGGTCAAAGACGGTGCTGACTTTGCCGAACTGGCTCGTGCAAATTCGATCTGTCCGTCGGGAAAAAATGGCGGAGACCTGAACTTTAGTCCAAAAGGTTCTTTGGTGCCCGAATATGAAAGCGCGGCAGCGGCTCTTGAACTCGGCCAGATAAGCGATATCGTTGAAACGCAATTTGGTTATCATATTATCAAAATGACTGGAGTAAAGGATGCCAATACCGTTCCGTTCGAGGAGGCCCAGGGCGATATACTATCACACCTGGCGGATGTACAAAAAGGAGGACTGATTCAGGATTATATCGCAAACTTGCTGAGCAAAGCCAAAATAACCTATACAAATCCGAAAGACAAAATAGAACTTCCGACAAGGACCCCTGGTCCTGAGGCAAAGCTGGCAGAAGAAGAAAAGCCTGAGAAGGGAAAGGCTCCGAAATAGGGATAGAGGTTACTCAAGTTGACTGGTGTTCAGTTTGAGAATAATTAGATACCAAGTAAACAACCACGGATTAAACCCCGTGGTTGTTTATTTGGGTTATTTTTCCAAAGTGATCAAATCCTGGTAATTCTGGCGTTTGCGGATTACGGTGAAATTGTCGCCGTCAACCAATACCTCTGCGGCCATTGGGCGGGCGTTGTAGTTGCTGGCCATGGTGTAGCCGTAAGCGCCGGCGGTGAAGATAGAAAGCAAATCACCTCGTTTTACCGGCGGAATGGCTCTGTCCTTTGCGAAAAAGTCAGTACCCTCACAAATCGGCCCGACAATATCAACAAATTCGAGTCCCTTAATGTCAATATTCTGCGCCTTTTTTATGCTGGCGAATCTTGATTCGACTTTTTCAGGCCAAATGAAATGGAATGCTTGGTATAACGGCGGACGAATCAAATCGTTCATTCCGGCATCGACGATGACAAATTTCTTTTCGCCACCCTTTTTAATATACAAAACCTTTGTCAAAAGTATACCAGCGTTGGCTGCGATGCTTTTGCCTGGTTCGAGTATCAGTTTGAGATCTTTGCCCCTCAATAGAGGGACCAAGCCGGCAGCGTAATCTTCGGCGGATGGTACGGTATCGGTTTCGTAGTCGGCACCGTAGCCGCCACCTAAATCGAGAGCTTCGATATTGTAGCCCTGAGAACGAAGTTTATCTATTAGAGGTAAAATCTTTTCCACCGCTTCGCAAAACGGGTCGATGGTTTTGCCGCCAGAACCAAGGTGTACATGTATCGCGCAGAGGCTGACCTGTCCGTTGTCGGCGTAATCGGCAAAAACTTTTTGTGCACGTTCGATATCAACGCCGAACTTGGATTCCTTTTTTCCTGTGGTAATATATGTATGTGTCTTTGGGTCAACATCGGGGTTTACCCGCAGGGCAGCCTTTGTTTTTTTGCCGGTTTTTTGAGCCAGTGCAATAAGGTTTTCCAGTTCAGCTTCTGATTCGATATTGAAATAGCCTATTGGTGCGTTTAGTGCTTCGACGATTTCAGTATCCGTTTTGCCTACACCGGCATAGACGATTTTTGAGACGTCAGCACCGGCCTGCTGAGCGCGGAAAAGCTCTCCACCGCTTACGATGTCAAAGCCTGCACCAGCTTCGGCGAGGAATTTCAAGATATTTATATTGCCGCAAGCCTTTATCGAATAACAGATGGTAGTATCGAGTTCGCTATAAGCACGTTGAATTTTTTGCAGGTGGTCGAGGAATGTTGCCTTGCTGTAGATATAAACGGGGGTGCCGACCTGCGCGGCTATGTCAGCAATATTCACCTCTTCGGCCTGCAAACGGGCATTTTTATAGTTAAAATAATCCATAACCGGCATTATAGGGACTAATACTGCTCTGGAAAAGTTAAAAATCGTGTTTTTGGGTGAATCGAAAGGTTTTTTTTGAAATTATGGTTGTAATAAGCCGATAATACAGGGGCAGTGGTAAATAAATAATTCTGCAGGAATAAGGTAAAAATGCTAGATACTAAAACTATATTGGCACAGGCAGTACAGCGGTTGGCCAGCGATGTGCATATCAACGTTGGGATACCTCCGGTACTGAGGATAAATACAGAACTAATCAGTATGGACCTTCCTGCGGTTAGTGATGATGACGCCAGACAGATGTTGCTTGGTATGATCGGCCAGGAAAGGTTCAAAATATTCGAAGAGAGAAAAGATGCCGATTTCTCGACTACTATTAAGGAAGGCTATCGGTTTCGTGTCAATGCTCATTATCAGCGGGAAACGATTGCTATCTCCTTCAGGGTTATCGCCAATGAGATTCCTGACATAGAAGATCTGCACCTTCCGCCGGTAGTTCAAGACCTGACGGATATGGCGCGAGGTCTGGTTCTTGTAACAGGGCCCACGGGATCAGGCAAGAGTACTTCGGTGGCCGCGATGATAGGGCTGATAAACTCGAAATATAAAAAACGCATAATTACGCTGGAAGACCCCATCGAATATATGCTTCAAAACGACAAGAGTATGATAGAGCAGCGTGAGATAGGGTTCGACAGTCCGAATTTTGCCGATGGTCTTCGCCATGTTCTCAGGCAGGACCCGGATATTATTATGGTAGGGGAGATGCGCGACCTTGAAACGACAAGCGCAACGATCACCGCTGCCGAGACGGGACATCTGGTTTTCAGTACGCTACATACTATCAATGCGTATCAGACCATCGAGCGTATCATAGATATTTATCCGTCTTCTCAGCAGAACCAGATTCGGATGATGCTGGCAAATACGCTTAAAGCGGTTATTTCACAGACACTTTTCCGACGTATAGATAAACCTGGAATGGTGCCCTGTACGGAAATTCTGCTGTGTACGACAGCGGTGAAAAGCTGTATCCGCGAGGACAGAATTTTTGAGATACCCAACATTATTGAGACCAGTCGTAAGTTCGGGATGCAGAAGATGGACAAATCGATAGCCGATATGTATTCGCTCGGTTTTATCGATAGGGAAGAGGCTGTGATGCGAGCAAACGATCCGTTAAGAATGGAAAAAACGCTTTCTTCTCTCGTATCTTCTGAGCCGGTCGGGGCAGTCGGTTAAACATCTCCAAAGATGTAATTTTACCGAATTGCAAATGCTCAAAAACAGAATAGTTTGCTAATTCAAATGTGCGCGTAGTGTTTCGGCTCGGAGTGTATCTCTTTGTTCGGCGTCAAGTTTCCGGCCGTGATTTAACTGTAAGTGGGCTGGCTGGGTTAGCAGAAACAGCTCGTTGACAGTTTTGATCGAGATGTTGTCGATTCTGCCCATATTGATACCCATACGAAGATTACTGAGCAGGAACAATGCTTCGTGCGAACTTATTAGTTTCGCACTTTTCAGGACAGCAAGTGCGCGTGAAATTTTGTCATCGAAAACGTTTGGTTCTTTGAGGAGCATTTCGTCACGGGCGAGTTTTTCATATTCGACGATCTCGGGGATAATCAAGTCGGTAAACTTTTCAATAATATCAGTCTCGGATATTCCCAGCGTAATCTGGTTTGAAATCTGATAAAAATCGCCCACTGCTTCGGTGCCCTCGCCGAACAGGCCTCGAACAGCAAGGTTCATTTCCCTTGTTGCGTTGAAAAACTTGTTTAATTGTTCAGTAATCTTCAGCCCCGGCAGATGCAGCATGACCGAAACACGTATACCGGTACCAACATTAGTCGGACAGGCAGTGAGGTAGCCGTATTTGGCGTCAAATGCATATCTGAGTTTTGTCTCAATCATATCATCGATAGCATTTATTTTCTCCCAGCAGACTCTCAGGTCAAGGCCCGCCTTTAAGACCTGCAGACGCAGATGGTCCTCTTCGTTTATCATAGCACCGAACAATTCATTATCCGCGACAATAACGCCGCGAGGGCCTTTATTGTCTGCCAGATGCCTGCTGATGAGGTGCCGTTCAACCAGAAAACTCCTTTCCATCGCCTCTGATTTACTGACATCGACGTAAAATCTTCCTGCCAGGGAATCCAGAGATAGAATGACATCCTTAATTTTAGCGAGAATTTCAAGTTTGTCG
>CAZOPG010000080.1:0-7776 GCA_964581585.1 uncultured Planctomycetaceae bacterium
GATGGTACAATTTTGCTCCGCCGTTTACACCCGCAGGAGTTACCGTTGATATAGGGCACGGCGAGATACTGAGCCGAAACAGAATCCAAACTGTTCTTATGCCTGAATCACAAGCGGAACAACGCTATGCG
Source organism: uncultured Planctomycetaceae bacterium (assembly GCA_964581585.1). GTDB lineage: Bacteria > Planctomycetota > Phycisphaerae > Sedimentisphaerales > UBA12454 > CAZOPG01. Next base: position 132 of record CAZOPG010000080.1, read on the forward strand.
GATCGCTATATCAGCCGTCAAGGTCGCCAGCGTTTTGAAATTTTTGACACCAAAGGATGCCGTTATCTGGAAATACATTTTAACCGCCTAGCGGATTTTTATGAGGGAGCGAAAGTAATTATTCATGAAATTGGAATGATGCGAAGTCGCACTCCATTCAAAATGATTAGTGAATTCAGTTGTTCTGATGAAAGACTGAATCAAATCTGGGACATTTGCAGAAGGACAGCAGTGGTAAAGTGTCTGGACTGGCATATCTGTGATGCGCAGCGTGAGCAGAATAACTGGCCTGAGTTATTTCAGGATATGCTTTACTTTCAGTGTTTTGGCAAAGTTGAGATGGTCAGGCAAATGATTCATATGTTTTGCAGAGCACAAACCAACACAGGCTATTTTCCCTGCACACTGCCGGCTATTGGAAAAGACGTTGAATCACTTTCTGAAAACGACTTCTATTTATTTTCTACCATTGCATTTCCGCTGATCGTTTATCTTGACTGGCTTTATGGAGGCCCTGATGAGCGGCAATCTTATTGGCTCCAGTGTTGCAGGAAATCATTCGATGCCCTTGCCGAGCACATAGGGCCAAATGGCGTCCTTACCAATCTACCCGGCGATCATTGGGTTGAATGGAGCGGCTTGGACGTGAAGGATGGCCGAACCGGTGGAGCTGAACGCACATGGGAAATGCCGGTCTGGAATTCATTTCATATTCTGGCCTTAGAAAAAATGGTAGATGTCGCCAGATCACTTAATAAAACAAATTGGGCAGACTCATGGTCACAAAGAGCTGATAAGCTACGAGATTCCAGTCAGAAACGGTTTTGGTCAGACCGCAAAGGTGCCTATCCAGATGGCATTTACGATGGCAAGACAAGTGATACAATAAGCCAGTCCACTAATGCTGTCGCCATTTTGGCAAGATTGGGTTCAGAGGAGCGCCTCAAACAGATTGTTGCGACAACTGAAGACCAACAGCTTTGCGATGTGCCCAGCGCGATGAATCTGATGGCATTATACCATGAGTCGCTTGAAAGTTTAGAACTTGACGGGCCTGTACTTGGAAAAATTAAGGAGACGTGGGGTTACATGCTTGATCATGGAGCTACTACAACGTGGGAAGCAAGGGAGGCGTTGGAACGGAATCAAGGGTTGTGTTTTGGATTTGGTGCTCATCCACTCAATTATATGGCTCGGAATCTCTTGGGGATTATTCCGCTTGAGCAGGGATATGCTAAATTCTCTGTTTGTATAAAACCATTTGATCTTACCTTTAGCGAGGGTAAAATTGCTACTCCGCATGGTTATATTGAAATATCATGGTCAAGAACTGATGACTCACTGCAACTACAACTTTTGGTTCCTGATAATACCACAGCTTTCATTTCAGTTCCCCGCACGCCTCTGTGGAAAGATAGCGTGCCGAAAATGACTGTTGATAATAAAACTGTCGATTCAGAAGTCTGTGACATTGCAGTGTGTTCTTTTCTGCGTGCTCCCCATCCTGTGGTAAAAGTATGTTCCGGCAAACACGTTGTGCTGTTTTCATATAATAAGTGAAGTCGAAGATATGGTTTCTGCCATAAACTCGATCACGTATGGTCCAAAAATATATAGCTGCTCCACCTATACACTGTACTAATCCACCTCTAGCTCTTGGACATGAGCTGTTTTTGTCTCATTTTAAATGGCACATACTCTTACAATCCCAGCGTACGCACAGTATCAATTACATTTGTACTCTTATAAATCTTTGGTGTTGAATTTTTAGGAAGACTTGATATTATGCTGGAAATTAGGACTTACAAAATGAGTTATCTGCCCAAAGAGAATCGTGTAACATCGGCCCTTATCGGTGCCAGCAGAGTCGAGCAAATCGAAGAGAATGTTAACGCCCTGAAAAACACCCAGTTCTCTACCGACCAGTTGAAGAAAATAGATCAAATTTTCCCGTTTCAGTCGAAAGAATCAACTGTTTTACCGCGGGTTAACTTTTGTCGTTTTGTCGGCGACAACCTCACAAAGATGATCGAGTTGTTCTTTGGTATGTTCACATTGAACCGATATTCTCAGTCTTGCCGAATCCTGTGGTACTGTAGGGGGGCGAATGGCGGAGATGAAAAAGCCTTTCTCAAATAATGCTTTGGAAATTTCCAGTGTTTTTTCGTTGTCGCCTATGATTACAGGGATGATATGGCTGTTGCTATTGCCTAGATCGAGGTTTAATTTCTTCAGTTTATTTCGCAGGTAGTCGGCGTTTTGTTTTAATTTTTTTCTTCGCCAGACTTCAGTTTTTATCAACTTGATCGCGGCCAATGCACCGGCGCTGTTTGCTGGCGGCGGTGCGGTAGTGTAAATAAAAGCATGGGCCTTGTTAATGAGATAATCGGTAACAGCTTTTTTGCTTACGACGAATCCGCCGCTGCATCCGACAGCTTTACTCAGCGTCGCCACTATTATATCCACCTCATCGAGCAGTCCCTCTTGGTCCGCCAGACCCAGGCCGCTTGGGCCGACACAGCCGAAGGCATGCGCCTCATCAATTATAAGAATAGCATTATGCTTATTTTTCAGCCTGATCAACTCTGCCAGATCGGGACTGTCGCCGTCCATTGAGAGTATTCCTTCGGTAACGAGGAATCGGCGGTTGTATTTTTTGCTGGCGAGAAACTTTTCGATTTTACCGTAGTCCTCTCTGCGGTATGTTCTAAACTCTGCCGGCGAGGCTTGTGCGGCATCTATTATCGACGCATGGCTGAGTTTGTCAGATAGAATAATATCGCCCTTTTGTGGGATGGTTTTCAGGATGGCTTCGTTTGTGCTAAAGCCGGAAGGAAAGATAAGGCCCGCTTCTTTGCCGAACATTTTTGCCAGTTCATTTTCAAGCTGAACGTGCGGCGTCATTGTGCCGCTAATCAGGCGGGAGGCGACGGAGCCATAACCGAATTTTTCCATTGCTCCCATAGCAGCGGTAATGATTTTCGGATGATTTGCCAGATTCAGGTAGTTATTGGAGCAAAAGAGTATTTTTTCTTCATTACCGATGCGGACACCTGACCCCTGATCCGAATCTATGCAGATTAGCTCTCGATATAGATTTTCCCGCCGAAGCTGGGTAAATTCATCATTGAGGAAATCAAATTTGCTCACTTTATTTTTTTCTCATTGTACAATCTTCTCTTTTGGCAGTATTATAAGTGATGCGGTTAGATTAATATAGTGGTTTTTGGGACGTGGACATGAGTATTTATGATAGAGATTACAGCAAGGGCAACTATCAGCCCGGTGGGCCAAGGCCGCAAATGCAATTCAGGTTTCCACAGATCACGACTATCGTTAAATGGCTGTTGATCGTGAATGTAGGCGTGTTCTTTGCATGTATAATTATAAGGCCGCTGGGTGCTTTTATTTATGGACAATTTGAAGTGCTTCCCAGTGGCATTGGCGCATGGCAGTTCTGGCGTTATTTTGGATATCAGTTTCTTCATGCTAACATCTGGCATTTGTTCTTTAATATGTTAGGATTATATTTTCTTGGGCCGACACTTGAGAGGTATTGGGGAAGCAGGAAATTTCTCTGGTTTTATCTCGGCTGCGGTGTGGCAGGAGGAGTGTTTTACCCGCTCTTAGTTGCTTTGGGAGTCCTTGGTGGATTTGCGCCTCTTGTTGGTGCCTCCGGTGCAATTCTGGGAATGCTGGCGGCATGTGCTATTCTTTTTCCTCAATTTGTTGTTTTTATTTTTATTTTTCCTGTTCCGATCCGTGTTGCCGCAATTGGCCTTATCATTGTAGCAGCGGCGACGATACTGAGTAAAGGTGTTAACGCCGGCGGTGAAGCGGCGCACTTTGGCGGTATGGTTGCCGGGGCGCTGTATGTATTTTTAGGGCCGAGATTGAAACAAAGGGGCAGTAGACCCCAGCCGCGTGTGGTGGACAGTTTGGAAAAGAAAATGCGATCGTATCGCCAGATGCAGGCCAGTGTTGACCGCATCCTAGACAAGGTAAATCGGCAGGGCATATCCTCTCTGACTCGGAAAGAAAAGAAACTGCTCGAAGAGGCCACGAAGCTTGAGCAAATGAAAAATAAAAATTAAGAAAAAAACCCCGGTTTTTGGGGCCGGGGCTTTTTGTGTCATATTTTTTTGGGATGTTTATTCCCAGCGGATTTCTTCGGTCTTATTGATAAGCGCCTCGACCCTCTCTTTTATATGATCGGCTTTTTTGCCTTTGAGGTTTTCCATCTCTGCTTCACTTTCTTTGATGCTGTTTTTAAGCTCTTCCAGTTTTTTCAGCAGATCTTCATATTGCAGTTGTTTCTTCTTTATGATCAGGTCGAATCTTTTGCCTGTCAAGACTTCCAGTTCGCTTTTGAGCTCTTGTTTTTCTTTGTCATCAGATGTACCCCTGATTTTTTTCATCAGTATGCCTGTCTGGCTCTTGAGTTCAAGGTCTTCCTTGAGAACCGCCGCCAAAGCTGGGTTGGTTTTTTCCGCTTCCATAATCTTTCTGTATTTTTTGACGAGATAAGACATCTTTCTGACGTAAAGTTTGCGGTTTTCCTGCTTGAGTTCGAGCAGTTCTTTGGCACTGTCAGGATCATTTTTTTCGAGCCATTCAAGCGTTTCCGTTTCTTGTTGACGAACCATTCCATCTCCTCTTCCGCCTCTTCCGCCTCGTGAGGACCTCCGTCCTGGCATCTGCTGGCCGTCTCTTCCATTCATACCCGGCTGTCCCATACGGCCTTTGTTGTCTCTGCGGCTTTTGCCTATCGCAATTCTTTTTATCTGTGCTTTGAAGATGTCGGGGTTTTCTTTGCGAAGTTTTTCGAGCAGTTCTGCCTTAGCAGGATTGGTCTCGGCCAGTTCTGCCATTATCTCATCGACTTTTTCCTCTGTTAGCTCAATCTTTTTGCCGCGCAGAGCAGGACGGTTGTCGTCGGCCCATGGGTCGTCTTCGGCATAAGCGGTTGCTGTGCAGGTGGTGAGAATTGCCGCTGCAAATAAGGCCAGAATTAGTTTGTGTGCAGTTTTCATTTTTTTACCCTTTCCAAAAAATAGTTTCGATTTCAATTAATTGAGTTTCCAAATCATCTATAGAATCAGCGATCCAGCTGGTTTCACTGTCTATTTCGTCGAGTCTCAAAGCCGATATGCTCATTTCAACCTGTTCTATTTCGGCAGATAAAACAGCTAAATCTACGTTATTTTCGCTGAAATCTTCGGTATTCCATATCAATTCAGCGGCCTCCTCGGTATAAGCAACATGATTAACCTCGGCAGTATTATCGTTTGGGCTGAATATTCTAAACCCGGCCAGGCCAATAAGGATAACAGCGGCAACGGCGGCAATTTTGTAGTAAACCATGGAAGGCCTTCGAGTTAATTTCGCGTCGATTCCAGCTTTTATGTCATTGATCAGACGCTCAGACGGTGTGGGCGCAGCAAAAGAGGCGAACAGTTTATCGCCCGATTCGATATCATTCTTCGCTTGCTCAGCCTGTTCGTTGCTGTATAGCTGAGCCAATAACTCGTCAAAATTTTTGTTTTTATCTTCAGTCATGATTTTCTTCCATTAGTTCCCGCAGCTTTTTAAGGCCGCGATGCACTTTCGATAATGTCGTTCCTATCGGTTCCGAACGCAGTTTAGCCAGTTCTTTGAAGCTCAATCCTGAATAAAACCGCAGCGTTAGCAGTTCGGCAGTTTCTGTATCAAGCTTTTCGAGCTGAATCTGTAATTTGTCAATTGTTTCAGCTTCGGAGCCGGTTGGGCTCTTATTTGCCTGATTTTGCAGTAAAATCCTGTTTTCAAGCAGTTTTTTTTGCCTTTGGCGTTGTCTTAGCTGGTCATAAAAAATATTTGAAGCAATTTTGAACAGCCAAGCCTCAAATAAACCGCCTTTATAGGAGCCGATCTTCTCTAATAATTTTACAAAGAGCTCACTTAATAAGTCGCTACTCTGCTCAGGGTTGCTCGTCAGTCGATAAAAGTAGCTGTAACAACGAGTTGCGTAAATGTCAACAAGTTGCGAAAAACTCTGAGGATCGCCTTTTTTACAGCCGGCAACGATTTGTGATAAGTTTTCAGGGTTTTTCATAACCAATAGTCTCGCTTATATAGACGGTTTGCCAGCACATTTTATTGCAAAAAGATGAAAAATTAACGGAAAAAACACAATTATACTCCAAATTTGGCCTCTTAATTAATTATATCGGTAATTTTGCTTTACAAAGCTTGAATGAATCTCTAGAATAACGGGCTAATTATTATAGATGAGATGTTACAGATAAGAAACTGGAGATTTCCGATGTATGCAGTTGTTGAGCAGGGCGGCAAACAATATAAGGTAGAACAGGGTGATGTGATTACGGTTGATCTGGTCGACCTCGAATCAGAGGCCACCGAATTTGCGATGGACAAGGTTCTGCTTGTGGGTGATGAGGGCGAAACGAAGATAGGTACTCCGTATATTGAGGGAGCAAAGGTCATCGGCAAGTTTATGGCAGGTGCAGAGGATTCTGTGGTTAAAGGCCCAAAACTTTATCCTACATACCGTCGCAGACGCAAAAACAGCAAAAAACGTACTGGACACCGCCAAAAATACATGGAACTGGTAATTGACAAAATCGAAGCTTGATTATTTGTTGCTAAGTTTTGTTGCTGAAGAATTTTTACCGGCGTTTTAGCCAGACAGCCATTTCCCCCTGATCCCGATTAGCCCAGGCATAATATGGTATCGTGGTGAAGTCCTGACCTTTAATCACCATTATACCATTCAGAATATCTTTTCTGTACTCGGATTTAAGCTCTGCCTTATCTGGCAAAATTAGGTTGAGTACTTTTGGGCCATTATCAAACTCTTCTGCGCAATATACAACCGGGCCACGTTCAATTGCTACCTTGCCAATATTATTGACGACTTTTTCGTTGCAATGTACCCTGTGGACAGGCATTGGCAGATTTAACTCAATCCGGTCATTCATATTCCAGGTTCGTCTGATAACAGCAAAACCTTTCTCCATATTCACGGCAATCTCTTCATCATTGATTTTAACTATTAGTTTGTGGTTACTCTTTTTCATATACTGGTATAAATTGCCAAGTACGGGTTGGCCTAGAGCCCAGCCTGGAATACGTAAATTTATAGTGAATTCGGTGGCCCGCTGAGGCTTTAGCAAAATCTTAACAGTACCATCCCAAGGGTATTTTGTATCCTGCTCCAATTGTATCATTTGGCCTTTCATTTCAAATTCGGTACGATTGCTCATATAAAGATTTACATATAAAACATCGTCCCGGCGGGCATAAACGAATCCTGGCAGCAAAGGCATAAAGCGGACAACATTCGTGGGACAGCATGCCGAAGACAGCCACTGTTGACGTGTGGCCGAGCCCATATTAAATTCGGATTTGCCGTCATATTCGAGGGGATTTGCGTAAAAGAAAGTTTTGCCGTCGAGGGAAACTCCCGCGAGAAATCCGTTGTAAATCACCCTTTCCAGCACATCGATATATTTTGCGTGTCCGTGCAATAAAAACATGCGATGATTCCACAAAACATTGCCAATCGCAGCACAGGTTTCTATCGCTGGTGGGGTATCAGTTTCTAAATTACTGTTTGGCAATTCGTAGTTGCCGCCAAATGATT
>CAZOPG010000081.1:0-7773 GCA_964581585.1 uncultured Planctomycetaceae bacterium
AGCTGGAATTATTCACTTGTAAAAAGAACTAATTATTTATGCAACAGGCTCAGGTTATCTTTATAATGGCTTTTATAATCCCTCGTTTTCAAATCATATTTGAACAGGCAGGCACAAAATTGCCCGCTTTTACTCGCGTATTTATGTCTTTCTATGATACTCTGTACCATAACCTGCTTTATATTGTTGGGTTTTTTACCCTGGTCGGAATTGGTGGAGTTTGGGCCTATACCAGAACAATGAAGGGCCATTACATGTTCAGCAGAATCAAGCTCACATTGCCTTTGCTTGGCAAATTGTCCAAACAGATATTTCTCGTTATGTTTTGCAGAACAATGGCAACTTTGCTTTCTGCAGGTGTTCCTGTGCTGGAGGTATTCAACATCCTTACCACTATGTCCGGTAACGATATCATAAAATCTGCGATAAGCAAGACAAAGGAGGATATTATCCAAGGCTCAAATATATCAATGAGTATTGCTGCAACAAAATTCTTTCCAGCTATGGTCGTCAACATGATTCAAGTCGGAGAGAAAAGTGGATCGTTACCAAAAGTCCTCGAAAGGACCGCCAAATACTACGAAAGAAGAATCGATACAATGATAACGACCTTAACAAGTCTGCTCGAGCCGGTAATTATTATATCAGTGGGTGTGATTGTATTGGTGGTTGTTCTGGCTTTATATTTGCCGGTCTTTTCGATATCAGACATAGGAAAATAACAAAGGAAGATAAATGCAGTCAATTTGAATTTTCAGGGGCTTTGTCATGGTGGCAAAGCAAAAACATTTTTTTAACACTTTTTGGGAGATTTGAAAATGGAAAAGAGAAAAGGTTTTACACTGATCGAGCTAATGGTAGTTATTCTTATCGTTGGCATCTTAGCTGGAGTGGCAGTTCCGATTCTTCGCGGACGAATTGATTCCGCCAAGTGGTCGGAGGGTAAAGCTGCAGCAGGTGCTATAGCCACAGCACTACGGGCCTATGCCGCCGAAAGGGGAGTTAACGGCACCTATGGTACTTTGACCGTGGATAATCTCGGTTTCACCGAAAGTGATCTTAACGGCACCTACTTCACCAAGGCTAATTATTCCGTCAGTAATGTGACTTTCACCGAAGGGGCTAATCCCGAACTGACCTTTGATGTTGGAGTTACAAATGCAGGAACAGGCATCACCTCTCCTGTATCGGTCTCGCTGGACGAGGACGGCGCATGGTCTGAAACATTGGGCACCTAAGAAGCCATAAAGACAAGGCAAGTAAAGAGGGTTCTCCTTTCGCCCTCTTTACTTGACCTGCCAAGTTTCGAAGCCAGGTAGATACAATGGAAATAACTGACAAAAAACGTAGAAGTTTGAAAGCATTAACTCTTGTTGAGGTAATGATAGCCATAGCGATAATTGCCATCGTAGCCTTAGGGTGTCTTGGCTATGAGTATCATGCTGTTTGGCATGCAAACATAGCAAAGGCTGAAATGACTGCCATACGCACGGCTCAAATGTTAATTGAGGATTGGAAAAGTGCCGGTGGACAGGATACGACAGGGCCGAATGCCTACTCACCGGACAATTTCGACAGCAGTTTCACCTCCGTAGACGACGGTTGGAGTGTTACAGTTGATAACCTGCCGATGTTCATCACTTTCGACTGGAGTGATATTACTACTGACTCTATTTCTAACGTCACGCTTAGAGAAATAACCGTTACTATTCGATGGAGACATGATTTTACTGTCGGAAATACCCGAGAAGATGACCCTTCAGCTGTTTTTACTACCTATGTCAGACGTGATGGAGGAACCGGGTAGCCATGAAATGCAATTATAAAATAACTTTTGTTAATAAGACAGCCTCGGCCTTTACATTGATTGAACTTATGACAACTGTGGTTATTGCTACGATACCCATAGCGGCGATTGGGCTGCTGCTTGTTAGCGGCCAACGAAGATGGGAATCGACTTATGACTCAGCAACCAAACAAATAAAGCTCGATGCAACTGTAATTACAGCCAAATTTGGCAACATTGCCAGAAAATCCAATCTGCTGCATTACAAACTCTATGAAAATAATGGCGGCAGCTTTGCCGAAGCGTTATCTTCCGGCAGCAATGCCGTTGAAGTAGTAGCTGGTAATGCTGTTGAACTTAGATACTGGGATGTGCCCTTCAGCGCCGATATTCTTGACGTAAACAAACTCGCTACCGCATATGCGCTGTTTTACCTTGATGCCGATAGCCTAAAAGTTGACTATGGTTCATATCCGCCTGGGGCCGTGTCGGAGGGGGGTGGGCCCAGGAATACCCCTGATAGAACAGAGATACTTGCAAACAATGTTATTGCTGACCCTAATACAGGAGCTTTTAACCACACAACAATCAACGGAGTAGGTCAGGGATGCATAAGGATCAACTTTAGACTTACAGACCCAGATGACGGCGAAACCATAACCGTAAAAACGGCCGCCTTGATTAGAAATGTCTGGCCAAGATAATGGGATTATTGTGAAAACAAAGATAAAAAAATCTGGTAAAAACAGAGATGCCTCAGTGCTCGCGATGCTTCTCATTGCCGTGTTAATTTTAACAATGCTGGGCAGTGGACTTTTGAGGGTTGCTTACGGCGTAAGGCATCGGGCGATTGCGGTGAAAAACGAAGCAATTGCAAGACTTACCGCTGAAGCAGGATATGAAAATGCCATTTTATGGATGAACCAGCAGCCCGATTTACTCAGCGAATTTCAGAAAAATGGCGATCATAGCGGCTCTATTTCTTTTGCAAACAGCAATTGTGATTACACTATTTCCTTCCATGATTTTATTGGATCACGTCCAATATACAGAATTGTCTCCACAGGCTATTGCGTTAATGCCAACAGAGTGTGCGATGTATTAGCTTTTCAGGAAATCGGCGGCTGGGAGATGGGACTCTGCAGGGTGCCAAGCGGTATATCTTCAACGGTACCTGTATATTATACTTCTGGAGAAATCATCGATATGCCCATACATATTAACTGCTATGGGCCAGCTGATGATAGCGAACGGGATATACATATACTAGGCGACCCGCAGTTTTTGCAAAGGGTTTCCATGGGGGAGCAACAATATTCAGCAGCAGGGGCAGATAAATATAGCGATGTGATGGGTCTTTTCAGTGACGGGATTTATTTTTCGCAACCAGACAGCAAAATAACAAACAGTAGTGTTTTGCAGATAAAGGTTGATGCCTTCAAAGCGACGTTGCAAGAACAAAAACCAGAGTTTATTTTAACACCTGCTAAAAATAATAATGTTCCCGATGCACAGGGTGCGGTCCAGCTTGAGTTTTTTGTTGGAACTGACGGTCAGGGCTACGTGCAGATAACCAACAACTGTACCGTTCGAGGATATGAAAGACCTGGCGTAAGCACCAATACATGGGACTATCAAATTGATCCTAATGGGGACGGGTCGACATACGAAAAATACAGTATTTACGGCTACCATTATATCCCGGAAAATGCCGAAGCCACGGGCCAGAGATATCGATGTAGCATTAAAAGCACGGAAGTAACACCAAGCTATGGCGATATCCTTGGCGAACCAGGCGGACAGATCTTTGTCGAGGGCAATGTGGTTATTGGCAGCAATACGGAAAAAGCCTCTCTTGCTGGAATCGCAAAGCTTAATACTGTCAAAGGTTCGATTACCATCGTGGCATCTGGCAATATTTGGTTCACAAATTCGATCGTGGTCGATGGTGATCATGGTGCCGATGGTATGCCTTCTTCTGATAATCAGAATGCGATTGGGCTTATTGCCCAGGGACTGATCAAGGTTGTGGATCCAGGCATGACCGAGTACAGCGAAGTTTCCGACAATGGCGGTAGCAGTGATATGCCTGAGACGATTGCCGGGCAAGTATATGAACCTATCGGCTGGTATAAATCCGGCGGCGAATATTCCGATCATCGTTGGTTACCTGACACGATGGTGGTAGAGGCTGCGATAACTGTGGGCCGTGGCGGTTGGGGGGCAGAAAATGTAATTCGCACAAGTTACGGGACAACCTATGGAGGTAGAAAAGAATGGGACGGCAACCAAGATGACCTCGTCGTCCGTGGAACTATTACCGAGGCCATTAGAGGGATTGTAGGGTTGGTAGATAGTGATGGCTATATTAAGCGGTACTATTTTGATAAAAGATTGATGCAGGGACTTTTGCCGGGCAACATCTGGATGAAGGGCAAATACGTTCCAACCCCTGCTGGCTGGAGTGATTATAGCCTGTAATAAAAAATAACTTAAAAATGGAATTTAATAAAAGCGAACAATGAAACAAAGTATAGAAAAAATGTTGGGGTTAGGGCAAACTGGGATAGTGGGCCTCGATATCGGTTCATCGTCTGTCAAGCTGGTTCAATTACACAACTCCAATGGCCATTGGACTGTTACAGCAGCAGATATTGTTAAAATTGCCAATACCTCAAAGCACGATAAGGACTGCGCCGAACCAAATATTTCCAAGGCGATTGGCGATTATATAGAATCAACCGGAGTTCAGAGACAATTTGCCGTCTGCGGTGTTAGCGGGCAGGAAGTCGCTGTACGGAATTTCAGTTTTCCTTACCTGCCGCAGGAAAAAATAAAAAATGCAGTTTATTTAGAAGCTATGCAGGTTTGCCCGTTCAACATAGACGATGCCTCATTTGACTATCAATTGATAAACGATGGAGAAAATAACATCAACGGTGTTTTTGCAGCAGCAACAAACAGGATCATAGAGAAAAAGAGTCAATTTGCCAAAGAAGCTGGATTTCAAACCGCATTGATGGATGTGGACGGACTGGCATTGCTGAATTGTTTCCACAAATCTCAAGAAACAGAAGTTCGACAGCCCACCGCCATATTAAACGTCGGTTATTCTTATACAAACCTTGTAATTATGGATAACGAAGACCTATCTTTCGTCCGCGATATCCCCTATGCAGGTGAGGCAATCGTCAACAAAATAGCGGGTGAAAATAATGTTTCGGCGGAAACTGTAAAAAGGACATTATTAAATTGTGAAAATCAGCCTAAATTTGAATCAGAGTTGGCAGCTGGTTTATTTGAAGCCTGCCAGAAATTGGTATGCGATATTACTGAAACACTACGATATTACACAACACAGAAAAGGGACGCCTCTATTGAAAAAATCTTTGTCTGCGGCGGTTTTGCTATGGTTAACGGTTTCGTGGAAGTGCTTGATGAACAACTTCCCAAGCAAGTTGTTCTGTGGAATCCGTTTGAGAATCTCTGCTACAATATTAATAAAGGAAATAATAAAGTTACTTACGAAGACGGCCCTTCCTTGGCAGTTGCGATCGGACTTGCAATGAGGTCTATGTGATATGCACAGTAACCACAAAGAAAAAAAGAAATATGGAATGATTTTTACCATAGATTTACTAAATGGACATGGCAGGCCTAAAAAGAGCAGTCCTGAAAGTATAGTGGTTTCTACAATTATTATTTCTGTACCATTTATCATTGCGATAATAATGCTCGGCCATTACTTACATTCCAATACCCTTATTTCCATTCAAAAAAAGAAATTGGCTAATTACCAGGAACAGATTGGCGAGATGGCCCAGGTGATCGAACAGCAAAAAACTCTCGAAAAAAACAAACACCAAATCACCAACGGCATTTCAGATGTTTCGTCTTTGGTCAACAGGCACATGCAATGGTCCTCTGTTCTGGAGACATTGGTAAATAACATGCCTGAATCTATGATCCTGACAAAACTGGAAGCAAAACAAAAGTTCTTGACGATAAAATTGCTGCAAAAGAATAGTTCTCAAAAAACGACCAATATCAGTGTGCCGACAAGTACTCTGCAGCTAAACATCTGCGGAACTTCCAAAGCCAAATGCGACCCTGCTGTCAAACAGTTTAGAAAACGGCTGAATAATTCAGAACAACTCAAATCGAAACTTGACCAGATCATGGTTTCACAAAAATCGGATACTTCAGAAAATAAAAATGTCGTCTCTTATGGAATAGACTGCATTTTCAAACCTCAATTGTAGTGAGTGTTATATGAAACAAAAGTACAAAACCTATTTGGTTAGAACTGTGTCAGTTTGGCTGGGCTGCTCTCTGCTGTTTTTTCTTGTTAATATCTTGGTGCTGGCGCCACAGCGAGACAACCAAAAACAGATAGAAAAGCAACTGGCCGAAAAAAAACAAATTTACGACTTTGCGTTAAATGCATCGCGGAAGCAAACAAGAGACAAATTAAACAAAGAAATCGAATCGCTGACAGAGAAGATAGAGGATTTTGTTATAGATTCACAGAACTTAGCCAACCTGATATTCGACATAAGTCAGATCGCCAACGATAAGGCTGTCGATTCGTTCCAAATTAGAAGTAAACAAAACCGCAAAAACTTTTCCACACTTGACTGCAATTCTATTGGTGAGCAGCAAATCGAGATTGGCTTTGCCGCAGGGTTCAATCAGTTTGCCACGTTCCTGAACTCCCTTGAAAGACATCGGCCAGTCGTCTTTGTTGATAATTTCATAATAACTCGCTCGCAAAAGAACAATGCGGGTCATCGTGTGAAAATGAATTTGTCAGTTTTTGTAAAAAAGCGACAAGGAGGTTAACAAAAACAGCCGTTCGGGTTAATTTAGTAAGAAGGTTTTAAAATGAGAACTATAGCAATAGCTAATCAAAAAGGTGGTTGCGGAAAAACCACTACCGCTATTAATCTCGCAACGGCATTTGCCTTGTCTGGAAATAATGTACTCTTAGTCGATCTTGACCCCCAGGGACATGCTACACTGGGCCTGGGCTGTGAACCAGAGGATATGGACAAAACGATTTACGATTGCCTTATCGACTCTCAAATTTCGATTTCACAGGTTGTAATAAGCAGTAGTGAAGACAACCTTTATCTGGCTCCAAGCAATATTCTGCTTTCCGGCATCGAGTATGAATTAGCAGGGCTTAAAGGTAGAGAATATGTACTGGCTCAGCAGCTTGCCAGTTTGAATGGCCAATATGATATTTGTATTATCGACTGCTCACCTTCTCTTAGTTTGCTGACACTGAACGCTCTGGTAGCAAGTATGGATGTTATAATACCGGTGCAGACACATTATTATGCACTTGAGGGGCTGAAGCAATTATTAGAAACCATTTCCATCGTGAAGGAACGGTTTAATCATAACCTGAGGATTCTCGGTGTGCTGCTGACACTAGCCGAAAAAAAGACAACGCTAAGCAAGCAGATAGAAAAACAAATGAGGGATTTTTTCGGCAAGTTGGTATTCGAGATTGTTATCCACAAAACCGTAAGACTGGCTGAAGCACCGAGTGCCGGCAAATCTATTTTTGGCTATGCCCCCAAATGTAATGGGGCAAAAGAATACAAAACTTTGGTGGAGGAAATAAAAAATGGCAAAATGTAAAACAGGACTGCATAAGGGAATCTCGACAATTTTTGATGGTGTACCATTAGCAGAAAATGGTGTCACTACCAGGCAATACCATATGGCTCCAACAGATCGTATTGGATATGTACCGGCTCAATCTTCTATTCAGTCGGCCGATATATATTCACCACAACAACCTGTCCAGCAGCAGGTAAACCCAACAAAAGCTACCACACTCAACGTTGCTGTTATGGCCCAAACTATATGGAGGTGGTTTAATGGCAAAATCGCTGCCTCAGAGCCAGGCGTCAGTGCCGCAAGGCAAAAAGTGATGTTTATGTTGGTAGCGGTGCTGTTTGGTATCTTTATTTATG